>JAHDEO010000107.1:0-8231 GCA_020628725.1 Saprospiraceae bacterium | reverse complement strand
ACTTGCCAACCCATCTTTTGAAGGCGTACCCGCCGCCAGTACTACGCCTGATGGTTGGCGCGATTGTGGTAAACCCGGTGAAACCCCGCCCGACACCCAGCCGAACAAAACGTTTCGTGTATTTACAAAAGCACAGGAAGGTAACACCTATGTCGGGCTGGTAACGCGTGATACAGATACGTGGGAAGCCGTTGGTCAATTATTGGAAACTCCGCTTGTGGGTGGAGACTGTTATGATTTTAGCGTACACTTGGCACGTTCGGAATCTTATTTGAGTCGCCGCAGAACGGATACGATACAGACGCAATTTACACAACCCATTCGCCTGCGTATATGGGGCGGTAACAATTATTGTGATAAACGAGAAATGCTCGCCGAAACAGATGTTGTCGAGCATACCAGTTGGAAAAAATACGACTTCAAACTCAAACCGCTTCGTGAGTACAACTTCATTATGCTCGAAGCCTTTTATATGACCCCCACGTTGGTAGCCTATAATGGTAATATCTTGATAGACAATTGCTCTCCTATTACGCTTGCCATTTGCAAAGACGAAGAACCACTCATTGCTATCCAAGAGCCTGTACAAGAAGACAGGAAAATAGAAGTTCCCCCATCGCCTCGTGATAAACCGGACAGACGAGACCGACAAGATAAAAGAGAAAGAGACAGAAAGTCTGATACCAACGCTAAAAAAGAAAAAAACAAAACGGACAATGAAAAGTCTAACGCAAAACAAAGTGAACCAATAGCAGTCACTCCGCCACCACCTCCTCCGCCACCGCCTGTGAAAAAGGAGCCAACAATAGAAGAGCCGAAAACCAATCTGATGCCTGAATTAAAAGACAAGGATTTCATCAAAGCGGGACAGACGTTTCAGACCAAAATACGTTTTCCCGCAGATTCTACCGTCTTGACCGAATCATCTTTTGAGGTCTTGGAAGAAGTCTTTTATTTCTTAACAAAAAACAAAGATGTCAGTATAGAGATTGGCGGACATACCAACGATATTCCTAAAGATGAATATTGCCAATGGCTATCTACTGAAAGGGCAGAAAATGTTGCTAATTATCTCGTTCAAAAGGGAATCCCCGAAGAGCGTATATCAGCTAAAGGTTATGGCAAAACTCAACCCATAGCCTCTAACAAAACGCAAGCAGGACGGAACAAAAATCAGCGGGTAGAAATTAAGATTACGAGTACAGGGGGATAATAAGTAAGTGGAAGTATAAGCACAAGTTTAAGTTTAAATAATTCATTCGCTTTCAGCGAATTGTAAAACTAAAACTAAAAGTATCGTTTAGTTAAATCCAACCACTTACTTAATTGTGAAATTGTAAGTCAAAAATGCAATCATACCAATTTCACAACCACACAATTCAATAATTTCGTAATTAATGAAAAAATATATAATCAAAATATTTTCTTTGTTTGTGCTGATATTTTATGCAAATAATTTTAGCGCACAAAATATTGAATTAATCAACCCATCTTTTGAAGGCATCCCCAGAGTCAGCACCTTGCCGGATGGTTGGAGGAGCAGAGGCACTCCCGGCTACAGCTATCCCGACACCCAACCCAACGAAACATTCAAAGTCTCCAAGTCTGCACAAGACGGCAATACCTACATCGGTATGGTGACACGTGCGGATGATTCGCATGAAGCTATCATTCAGCGTTTGGAAACACCACTCATAGGCGGACAATGTTATCAATTTACCTGCCACCTTGCTCGTTCTAACTCCTATTTAAGCGGTACAAGATACGACCCTACATTGAAACAACACACTCAACCCATCAAACTGCAAGTGCTTGGTGCCAATTCCTTTAGAGGAGATAGTACCGTTCTGTATGTAAGCCCTGCTATTGACCATACCGAATGGAAAGAATACACAATCAAATTAAAACCCAAAGAAGATTATACTTACTTCATTCTTCAAGCCTATTACGTTACTCCTGTCCTTTTTCCTTATATCGGAAATATATTATTGGATAATTGCTCAACGCTTGAATGGGTATCATGCGATAAACGCTCGAAACCTTTGGAAAAGAAAAAACGCCCGAAAAAAGAACCTAAACAACCGAAAAAACCCAAGCAGCCAACAACACCCGAAGAAGAGGAAATAGTATATAATATTCCTCCTAAAAAGCCCAAAACTCCACCTGCACCTGACCCCACTCCTCCCAAAGAGGAAGTGAAAACACCTCCACCAACTCCTACGCCCCCTCCACCACCGGAGCTTGAAATTGAAAAGCCCGCACCTCCTTCTCCCCCGAAATCACTTGCGGAACTTGATGCAAATTCCATTGTAGAAGGCTTGGTTATGGAAGTAAAAAACATCAACTTTGCCACAAAATCAGCAGAGTTGACAGACAATTCTATCGGCTCGTTGAATGAAATATACGATTTCTTGAAACGCAACCCGGAAATTGTCGTCGAGATAGGAGGGCATACCAATCTTTTGGGGTCTTTTGCTTATAGCATGGATTTGTCACAGCAACGCGCCGCATCCGTTGTACGTTATCTCATTGAAAAAGGTATCGACAAGAAACGCATCGGCGCCAAAGGCTATGGACAAACAGAACCGCTTATTGAAGGCGTCAGCAACACCGCCAATCAAACCAATCAACGCGTAGAAATTAAAATTATTAGTACAGGAAAATAATGAATTGACGAGTTAGTGAGTTGTTGAATTGACGTCAACTCGTCAACTCATCAATTCATCAACACATTAAAGATGAAAAATACTATATTTTGTATATGCGCTATCGCGCTAATGAGCCTAATGAGTTGTCATGGAGAACGCGAAGGCTGCACCGACCCCAATGCCATTAACTATGATGTATTAGCAGAATTGGAAGACAATAGCTGTACATTTCCGAATGTATTGATGCGCTTCATTCCAATGATTACAATGCCTGACGATACTCTCCAACTCGGCTTTGGACAAACGTATCAGATTAATGGTTTGGATGTACGCCTCGACCAGATTAGATTTTATGTGGATGATGTTACATTGGTGACATCTGCTGAAAGTTTTACTTCTGAAAACACGCTTTTAGCCACCGAATCCGGCAAACTTGGTGATTTAGGCGAGTTAAAAATCGGTGATTTGCAAGAAGTCAAATTCAGCGTAGGTGTTGACCCTGTTGATAATCTCGCCGACCCTGCACTACAACCGGCAAACAGTCCTTTATCTTCGGATAATCCGGAAATTCAACATTGGAACTGGACATCGGGCTATAAATTCTTTTTGATAGAAGGCGCAGTAGATGTCAACGGAGACGGTGTATTCGAACAAGACATGACCGAACAAATGTCCATTCACTGTGGTTTTAATGATAATTTGAAAAATATTTCATTGCCCATCATTGAACCAACAGTAGTTGATAGAGTAGGTTATGAATTGGATATTGAGTACGATGTGAGAGGTATTTTTGAAGGTTATGATTTAACGACTCAATTATTCTCCCGCCCCAATAGCAATCCTGAATACGCGACAGAAATTATGAATAATGTTGAAAACATTTTTAAAATTCGATAAGTTCATATTTAAAAATAAACTTTGCTAATGCTTTCCACCCCCCAGCCCCCTCCAAAGGGGGACATATATACGCAGAAATCTCCCCCTTTAGAGGGGGCTGGGGGGTGGAAAATACGCCTTACAAACCCCTCCTTTATCTTACTAATTACACTCACGCTTACCATCACCGCCTGCCGCCCCGATGAAGCACCGCAAATCCAAACACCTTACAACCTCGAACTCCCGCCCGGCTTCCCACCGCCCCTAATGCCCGACGACAACCTACTTACCAATGAACGTATTGAGTTAGGCAAAAAGCTATTTTTCGACCCTATCTTATCGCGTGATACGACTATTTCTTGTGCTACTTGTCACTTACCTGCTCAAGCCTTTGCAGACAACCTTCCTGTGTCCATAGGCATACACGGACGCGAGGGTTTTCGCAATGTTCCTTCGCTGGCAAATGTGGCTTGGCATCCTCACTTCTTTCGTGAAGGCGGTAGCCCCAATCTTGAAGCACAAGCACTCGGACCAATAGCCGATGAGATAGAAATGGACCTTACTGTAGCGGAAGCCGCCGCCCGTCTGCGTACCGACGATGAATACATGGAAATGGCTAAAAAAGCCTACGACCGTGAGCCGAATGCTTATGTCATCAGTCGTTCATTAGCGGCTTTTCAGCGTATTTTAGTCAGTGCGGATGCACCTTACGACCAATACATTCGAGGCAATCAAAGTGCATTAACTATCAAACAAATTCGTGGTAGTGAGTTGTTTTTCAATGAATTACAATGCGCAACTTGTCACACAGGTTTCAATTTCACAAATTATAATTTTGAAAATAATGGTTTGTATGAAAATTACGAAGATGAAGGACGCGCCCGACTCACCATGCAGCCTGATGATGTAGGTAAATTCAAAATTCCATCGCTTCGCAATGTCGCACTCACACCTCCATATATGCACGATGGTAGTTTACCTACCCTCGAATCTGTGATTGAACATTATAATTCAGGCGGCAGTACTCATGTGAATAAAAACTCACTCATTCAGGCACTCAATTTGACCGCACAACAAAAATCTGACCTCATCAGTTTCCTCGAAAGCCTTACTGATGAGACATTCATCAATAATCCGGAGTATCAATAAATTCAAGTACAAGTTCAAGAATCAAGCGCAGACCGTAGCGCGGTGCTTCCAGCCCGCGTTTCATGCCTAATCAAAATCACATTCGGAATACACGGGCTGGAAGCACCGTGCTACGTTTTTTATTATGAAAAATACACTACTTATTATTACACTAATTTTCGGAATATTTGCTTGTAAAAATACGACCGAAAACATTCCGCAAAAAGAAAAGTCAAACATGGAAAATCCTGCGACTAAGTCCACTCAAAATACATCCTCTGAAGCGGACATTAAATGGCTAAAAATGGGCTATGACCTTGAAAAAATAAGACCGGAAGGTTTAAAAACCGGTATGAAAGCACCCGATTTCACACTCAAAGCACCCAATGGAGAAGTTGTGAAATTGAGCGAAGAATTGAAAAAACAGCCCGTCGTATTGATGTTTTATCGAGGGCAATGGTGTCCCCTATGCACACGCTATTTAGCTGAATTTCAAAAGAGTGTGCCGGAAATAACTAAGAAGGGCGCAAGGGTCATCGCTATCACTCCTGAAACGAATGAGGGAATCTCCAAAACCGTTGAAAAAACAAAAATTGACTTTACCGTTTTGCATGATGTCGGTGAAAGTGTGATGAGTGATTACAAAGTTTTATTTGCTGTGACAGAGGATTATCAGGAAAGAATCAGAGACGGAAAGGAGATAGATATAGCCATGAATAATGGTAAAACTGAAGCACAACTCCCCGTTCCTGCCACTTATGTAATAGGGCAAGACGGTATCATAAAATTCGCCCAATTTGATTTAAATTATCGAAATCGTGCTTCGGTGGAGGATATTGTGAAGCATTTGTAGGTTTGGTGTGCTTTTGTGTATCACTCCAACCATCCTGCACGACTCCCTTGCGGTGTGCGGCGAATTTCGAGAATTTCCGAAAATTCTTCCTTAACATCATTGATGTGAGTGACGATATAGATTTGTTTGTATTGCTGTTTTAGGACTTGCAAAGCGTACATAATATCTTGTCGTCGTTCATCATCTTGCGAGCCAAAAATCTCATCGAAGCCAAGAAATCCTTGTGTTTTTTCGCTTCCTGCGAGTTGCGCGACGGCTTCACTGATGCCAATACGTAAGCACAGATTAGCCAAATCAATCTCACCGCCGGAAAATCGCTCAATCGGGTAGTACGTGCCGTCATCGAGGATTTGAAAATTGAAATTATCGTCGATTTTGATGCCTTCGTAGCGGTTACGGGTGATATTTTTGAAGAGGTCGCCTGCTTTTCCGGCTATCGTCGGGCGTACTTTTTCCAAGATGTCTGTCTTGAATCTTCCGAATACGCCGCCGAGTTCGTCGAGTTGGATGTATTGAGTCTCGCGCTCGCGTATGGCAGCTTGAGTTTTTGCGTGAGTGTCGAGTCGATGTCGGATTTTTTTGATGTTGTTTGTCATTTCGGTGAGGGTGTTGTGCTCACGAGTGAGGCGGCTTTGGGTGGCATCGCGCTGGGCTTCGGTATCTTCTCGTTTTTGTCGCGCCGCCTCGTAGGTAGGCATCGAAAAATTGAGTTTGGCTATCTCGCTTTTGATTTTATGAAGATGGTCTTTACCGTTTTTGATGCGTTCTTTCAGAGCTTTAATATCAGCGTCTATATCAGATATTTTTTCCGTTTTTGACAAGTTTTTTTCGTAATTAATATAGATGGGTTCAAAGCTTTTTATTTCTGCTATGAGTGCATCATATTTGTTCTGGTCAAATTTAATTTTACCAATTGACTTGACGTTTTTCTCTATCTCATTAATCTCTGATTTCAAATCTTTTAAATTGTTTTTTTGTCGGTCAATATCTTTCATTTTTGCCTGAATCGCACTTTGTTGATTTTTCAATTCGGTGATATTCACGGCAATTTTTCGACGCATTGCAATCGCCTCATCGTGTTTTTTTCGGTTCTTTTCCAATGCTGCTTCGTAGGTTTTGAATTCCTTGTTTTGATAGGTTTCAATCTCTGAGTTTAGCTTCGCTAATGTCGCATCATAACTCTCCACCAAAGGACGCAGGCAAGTCGGACAGTCGGCATCTTTTCCGAGGCTTTGCATGGTTGCGATGTTTTCGCGGCGTTCCTTAATCTTACCTTTGATGTCACCAATTTTTTGCGCCAAATCACGCGCGATTCTCATGCATTCATGTTCAATCGTTTCTTGTATTGTATGTTTGTGCTCTAGCTCTTCCGTCTCTTTTTTCAATTTCTCAATCGGCTCGATTTCCTTTTCTGCTTCTTCTATCGTGCGTATAATTCGCTCAGAAAGTGTCAGTTTTCCTTCCCGTTGCTGATTCAATAATTGTACGCGGTCATATTGTTTTTTCTCTTTTTCTAAATTTTCTTTCGTTGATTTTTTCTTAGAAAATAATTTGATTTCAGGCGTTTGTTTATCGAGTTCTTTTTTGAGTAAAATCAGGTTTTTGCGTTCTGTTTCCTGCTTTTTTAAGGTTTCTTTTAATCGTTCTACACCTTCAATATATTTACTTTGTGTTTTGTCTTTCTCGTTAAATGCGTCTCTTAATTTTTGTTGCGCGTCCAGTGCGGTTTTTGCTTTTTGGTAAATTTCATTATTTGTTTTTAATTCTTTTTCAATCGTTTCGCAAGTTTTTTTCTGGCTAATTTCCTCTTTTTCAATACGCTTTAATTCACTTTCTAATTTCGCATATTCATCCGTACTTAACAATAAAGCGGTCTGCCCCGCGATTTCACTTTTTAAATTGTTGGCATCTCGCCGAATCAAGCGTTGAATCGTATCCAATTTATCCAAACCCACCATTTTCCGAATCATCTCCCGCCGCTTACTGCCTTGTACTTTCGAGATTTCATCCAATTCTTTTTGTCCCGAAAACACCGATTTGGTAAACGCCTCTTTGTCCATACCCAACAAATCCGTAATCCGTCGCCTGACCTCATTCGCACTCGTCGCAATATGTTCTTCCAACTCCCCCGTCAACTGGTACAAATTCGCATGATGCGCCAACGTCTTCCCCCGAAACTGTCGTTCGACCCGATACTGCTTCCCTCCTACTTCAAATTCTAAATTGACGACCACTGCATCCTTCACCTCCGCCCAACTACTCCGCAAATACTTATTGTCCACATCAAACGAGCCATACAAAGCCAATAAAATCGCCTCAAATACCGACGATTTTCCTGCACCATTACGCCCTGTAATACCGACCAATTCTTCTTTGAATCGAATCGTTTCATCCGTGTACTGTTTGAAATTCTTTAATATTAAATTGTGTAAAATCATGTTTTAGTTGCGAGTTGCGAGTTACGAGTTACGGGTTACGGGTTGCGAGTTAAAAGAACTATTAAAATATTTTGCAAAGCAAAATAAAAAATAACTCGTAACTCGTAACCCGTAACTCGCAACTCGTAACCCACAACTACTTATAATCTCCTGATTCGTAGATATCTATATAATGTTTCGCTTTGTCGATAAGCGTTTCTGCTTTACCCGCATCATCTACTTCTGTCTTAATATAATCACTAATCAAATAATTCAAGCTCTCCACCCGAAAATCAGAAAAACGTCCTT
>JAHDEO010000106.1 GCA_020628725.1 Saprospiraceae bacterium | reverse complement strand
AGGGGTCTTGTCCTCATGCAAATTTTTCATAGCGTGGTAAAGGAACGTGCGGTCAGTGCTATACGCTGCCGCCATGTTGAGCGATTTTTTTGCATTCGTGTGGCGCGTGTATTCGTGCATCTTCGCTCGTAATATATGAAAACTCTGACAGTAGGGATAGCGCAACAAAGCACCGTTCACCTCTGCCTCGTCGGGCAATTCGTCGAGATGTGGGTATATTAATAAGTCGGCAAATCTATCTTGAGTCATGTTTAAGTTCAAGTTCAAGCGCAAGTTCAAAATTAATCATTAATCGTTAACCATTAATCATTGTCATTACCAATTATTAAACGCTTTATTAAAAATATCTTCCATGATTTGTTCGTAAATTTCTTCCGTTAGGCTTTCTTGTACCGAACTGAAATCTGTAGAACTGTCAAATTCCGCGAAGCGGGAAAATGATTGATTCCATTTATCCTCTTCATTGACCCAACTCACATAATTCACCTTAGCTGAAATGGTTAAGCGTGTCAATTCCGACTGCTCTCCTTCTCTCGCTGCTACCGGTTGGATGCTATACTCTGTAATTGCTCCTGAAAATTCAACATCGCCGTTCGCATTGACCTGATTCAAGCGGGATTGGGTACGGATTTTATCCCTTAAGGCTTCCGAGAAACTCTGGTCAATATCCGGCGGGGCATTGAGGGCTTGCACCTCAAAATTTTGGAGCATAAAAGTGGTTACATTCGCAGGTATGCTTGTTCCTTTGAAGGAATAACATCCTGTGAATGATAAAATTAGGAAAAAATATAGGTATTTCATAATTGTACTGATGTACTGATGTGTGGATGTGCTGATGATTTCACGTACACACGTCAGTACATCAGCACACCCACACGTCAGCACGTCATTCTATTCCGTATTGTTTAATTTTTCGATAAAGTGTCCGCTCCGAAATGCCCAAATCCGTTGCTGCATCCTTGCGCTTATTTCGGTGTTTGTTGAGGGCTTTTTTAATCATTTCCTTTTCCATCTCCTCCAAAGATAGTGATTCTTCGAGTTGAATGGTTGGTGCATTTCTCGCTTCCGAAGTAAAACGCGGAGCAGGTTCGTCTTCGTATAGATTTTCATTTTCATTAACAGAAAATGTATTGGACGGCGAGTAAAAATTGTTGTCCGGTGCGCTTTCTTGTAGTGCCTGATAAGAGGCTTGTGATTTCAAGTCCGGCACACGTAAGTTATTGGAATTGATGAGGTTAAAGACGAGCGATTTGAGGTCATTCATGTCGTTTTTCATGTCAAATAAGAGTTTGTACATGATTTCTCGCTCTTGCATATTTTCGCCGCTACCATTTTCTTTATTGATGACGGCAGGTAAATGTCGCTTCCGTGCGTCAGGGATAAATCGCAGGATTTCATTTGCACCCACGATTCTATCTTCGGACAAAACCGATACCTGTTCAGCAATATTTTTCAACTCGCGGATATTGCCGTGCCAAGCATAATTTTCGAGAATTTGCCGCGCTTCTTCGTCCAAACGGACGACCTCGCCCTTATATTTTTCCGCAAAATCGACGGCAAATTTTCTAAACAACAAATATATATCGTCTTTGCGTTCACGCAGAGGCGGTACGCTAATCGGCACCGTATTGAGTCGATAGTAGAGGTCTTCGCGAAATTTGCCCGTTTGCATCTTATCAATCAAAGCCGCATTGGTCGCAGCCACTACCCGCACATCGGTCTTATATATCTTTGAAGAACCTACACGCATAAATTCTCCCGACTCCAATATCCGCAACAAAAATGCCTGAGTATCAAGGGGCATTTCGCCGATTTCATCCAAAAAAATCGTACCGCCATCCACCGTTTCAAAGTAGCCTTTGCGGTCGCCTGTCGCACCTGTAAAGGCTCCTTTTTCGTGACCAAACAACTCTGAATTTATCGTTCCTTCGGGAATTGCGCCTGTATTGACGGCAATAAATTTATTGTGTTTTCGCGGACTGAGTGAATGGATTATTTTGGAGAATACTTCTTTACCAACCCCACTTTCTCCCGTAATCAAGACCGACAAATCGGTGGGTGCCACACGCACCGCCGTTGCCAACGCACTTTCAAGCGCGACAGAACTGCCGATTATACCAAATCTTTGTTTTATGCTTTGTAAATTCATTATTCAAGTGCAAGTTCAAGTGTCAAGAGCAAGTATCAAGAACAAATTCAAGTTACGGGAATTCGCAAGCGAATTCTAATACTATTTTATTATAATTTGGCTTCGCCAAATTCATAACTTGAACTTGTACTTGATACTTGAACTTGCACTTTAAATAAGTTCGCCTTTGAGCGTTGCCGAAGTCGCATCTAAGACCTTCACCTCACAATAATCGCCCACTTTCAAACCTTCTTTTTTAGGAAAAACTAACATTTTATTTTGAGAATTGCGTCCTTTAAAATCTTGGTCAGATTTCTTCGAGTCACCTTCAATCAAGACTTTAAATGTCTTACCAATGTCGGCTTGATTATGCTTAAAGGATACCTGATTTTGCAAACGAATGACTTCATTCAAACGCTTCTTTTTCACTTCCAACGGAATATCATCCTCATACTTTCGCGCTGCCAATGTACCCGGACGTTCGGAGTAGTAAAACATATAGGACATCGAATAATTTGCAAATTCAATCATGCTCAATGTATCGGCATGTTCCTCTTCCGTTTCAGTACAAAAACCACAAATGACATCCGAAGAAATCGCGCAATCGGGGATGATTCGGTAAATCGCTTCTACCCGTTCTTTGTACCAATCACGGTCGTATGTACGGTTCATCAGGTCGAGTACACGCGAGTTGCCGGACTGTACGGGGAGGTGGATGTATTTGCAAATATTTTCGTATTTCGCCATCGTGTGTAGTACCTCGTCTGTGATGTCTTTCGGATGTGAAGTCGAAAAACGTACGCGCAAATCCGGGTGAATAAGTGCCACACGTTCAAGGAGTTGAGCGAAGTTGACTGATTCGCTGTCGTCGGGGGTAGACCATTTGTAGGAGTCCACATTCTGCCCCAAAAGCGTCACTTCGCGGAAGCCGCGCTCGTACAGTGCCGTCGCCTCTGCCACCACGCTATACGCATCACGACTACGCTCACGCCCCCGCGTAAACGGTACGACACAAAAGGAACACATATTATCACAGCCTCTCATAATTGAGATAAACGCGGTCACGCCATTACTCTGCAATCGAATCGGATTGATGTCGGCATAAGTTTCTTCGCGGGAAAGAAGGACATTGACACCGCGTTCGCCGTCGTCTGCACCTGCGATGAGGTTGGGCAGGTCGCGGTAGGCATCCGGTCCGACGACCATATCAACGAGTTGTTCTTCTTCTAAAAATTTCTTTTTCAGACGCTCCGCCATACAGCCCAATACGCCTACGAGCGTACCCGGACGTTCTTGTTTAATCTTGTCAAAGACTCGCAAACGCTTCCGTACCGTATCTTCCGCCTTCTCGCGTATCGAACAGGTATTGATGAGAATGAGGTCGGATTCTTCCATATTGCGCGTAGGTGCATAACCCGTTTCCGCAAGTATGGACGCGACGATTTCGCTATCGCTGAAATTCATCTGACAGCCATAACTTTCTATGTAAAAGCGTTTTGCATCTTCTTCATTGACTTTTTTCTCCTGAAAAAACACCTCGCCCTGCTTCGATTCGTCAATCGTTTTATTTGCTATCTTAAAATCTAATGTCGGATTGTCGTTATACATGTGTAATCGTAGCGGCTACTTTAGTAGCCGCAAAAATTTATGATAAATATGTGGTTATTAGCTTTTTAAATGAGTTTAAAAGTGTATTTGCAAACGGCAGCTAAAGCAGCCGCTACATAGCTCACAAAAGTACGGCTTTTTTGTCAGAACTGCCAATTTGTCACGTTTTTTACAAATAAAAAACACCTCACAAGAAAACTCTTGTAAGGTGTTGATTTTTAATGTACACTCAATTTCACTGCTATTTATCAAAAGTAAATCTACGCTTCTCTACTTGCGAATTGCTTTAAGTATCACATTAAGAAAACTGTAACAATTCGTAATGTAAAAGTATTTTCATTGTTAATGTCAAGTGAAAATAAATATAAATTTCCTTGTCACATTAGCAATAAATGCAAGTGCATATAGAGCAGAAGTTGGTGTGTATCAATGTGTTAAGAATGTCCTAAAAACGTGTTAATTCATCGAAAATATTTGCTTTCATATCATAAAAAAATGAACCTTTGGTGCGTCTTTTTGCAGAGAGTCTTGTCTTTTTAAACAATATAATTTTTCAAATTGAAATCATTTTAAGTTGATTCCCGAACTAATTAACTCCCGAAGTCGTTTGTTGTAGCAAAATGAATGATTCGCGTTAATTAAATACGTAAAAATCAACTCATCCCTGAATGATTCAAACACATTTTTATTCCACGCAATATGAGATATATGTTCCTCGTGTTGTCCCTTGCTGTGACGACAACATTTGCCCAAGACGCTAACCTCAACCCAAAAAGCATACAGATAATCCGCATAGAAGAAGCCCCAAAAATAGACGGCTCACTTGACGATGTCATTTGGCAGACCACCCCTATCGCTACCGATTTTGTTCAGAGAAACCCCGACCCCGGCAAACCCGCGACGAATGAGACAGAGATACAAATGCTCTACGATGACGCCGCCATATATATAGGTGCGAAAATGTACGATGCCGCCCCCGACAGCATCCGACGCGGACTCGCAGGACGCGACCAGATTGGCGATGCTTCCTATATTGGTATTTTCATTGATGCCTATCGTAGTGGTCTGAATGGCGAGAGTTTTATCGTGACGACCGCAGGCGTACAATTTGACGCGAAATACTCGCAAAATGGCGAGGATGAAAATTGGAGTGCTGTCTGGAAAAGTAATGTTCAATTTACAGATGAAGGTTGGACTGCTGAGATGCGAATTCCTTTTGCAGCTTTGCGTTTCCCTAAAAAGGATGTACAAGATTGGTGGGTAAATTTCCAGCGAAGAGACCGCAGAATCGGTGAAGAAACTTGGTGGAAACACGTTGACCCCGAAATCAACGGATTCTTCAATCAGTTTGGTGATTTGGAAGGCATGGAGAATATTGACTCTCCGACTCGATTATTTTTATATCCTTTTATCGCGACAAATGCGCAACATTTTCCACACAATGAAGAAGGTGTAAAAAACTGGAATAGAGGCTTTAATGCAGGTATGGATATCAAATATGGTATTAATGATGCCTTTACCTTGGACATGACCCTCATACCGGATTTCGGACAAGCAGCTTCGGATGACCAAATCCTCAACCTACAAGTTTTTGAAGTACAGTTTAATGAAAATCGGCAATTTTTCACGGAAGGAACGGAGTTGTTTAGCAAAGGCGATTTGTTCTATTCGCGTCGAATTGGAGGGACACCTATGAAGTTTTACGATGTGTATAGCGAGGCAGATGAATCAGGTGAAACCATTATTTCCAATCCACAAACTGTACAATTATTGAACTCCACAAAGGTATCAGGGCGCACAAAAAGCGGTCTGGGTATTGGCGTTCTCAATTCTGTTACTGCCCCCACGACAGCAATGCTTGAAGATACCGAAGGCGTCCGTCGCGAGATCCAAACTAATCCTTTGACGAATTATAATGTGATGGTTTTTGACCAAAACTTGAAAAATAATTCATTTATAAGTCTTGTCAATACTAACGTGTGGCGAGCGGGTGGCGATGATAATTACGAAGCCAATGTAACGGGTGGCTTATTTAGCATTTCTAATAAAAAAAATACATACGCAATAGATGGTGGTGCTGCTCTGAGCCAGAAATATTTCACGAATTTTAAAAATCCCGGACTTGGTTTCCAAACTGCACTTGGTCTCCGAAAAACAAGCGGTAATTTCAATTTCGGTGTCGAACACACTATCGTTTCCGACCAATATGACCATAATGATTTAGGTTTTTTGCGGCGAAATAATACACATAATATTGAGGGTTTTGCGGTGTATAATATTTACAAGCCTTTTGGTAAATTTTTGAACATGAGTTTTGGGATGAGTGGCGAATATAATGCCCTTTATAAGCCCTCTGCCTACCGGGAATTCAGCATCAATCCTTTTTTCAACGCTACCTTCAAAAACTTCATGCGTATAGGAGGTTGGGTATATACAACTCCCTTTGGTTCACATGATTATGACGATACGCGTACCAGTAACGAACGCTATTACGATATGCCCGGTTTCTTGGGTACAGGTGGTTGGTTCAGCACTGATCAGCGCAAGAAAGTCTATCTGCAAGCCAACTATGGTGTCGGTACAGTATTCGAAGATGATCGTTGGTTTTATCGCTTCGGATTGCGTCCGTTTTTTATTATTTCGGACAAATGGCGGATGGATTACAGATTCAATTATCGGCATGGAAATTATGACACGGGTTACGTAGAACATTGGACGGATGATGACATCATTTTCGGAAGACGAAATATTGATAATTATGAAAATGTACTGAATGCCAGTTATATTTTCACCAATAGAATGGGGCTTACACTACGTGCGCGACACAATTGGACGAAAGTGGTGTATCAAAAATATCACCTGCTCGATGAAAACGGCGACCTCGCCCCAACCACTTATGATGGTATTGATGAAGACGGTTTGGCTTATAATAATACTAGCTTCAATGCCGTCAATCTTGACCTGATATACAATTGGGAATTTACGCCGGGTAGTCGTTTGATTTTGGTTTGGAAGAATAATATTATCAGGGCAGATAATGATACGGATATTTCGTTTTTTAGAAATTTTGGTGAGACGGTCACGGGTGACCAGTCGAATTTCTTTTCTGTGAAATTATTGTATTTTTTGGATTATTTGTCGTTGAAAAAAGCATAAAGTAGCGCGGACTTCCAGTCCGCGTTTTTTATTTATCCAAAGGGATTATCGGCAGGATTTCTTCTGTTATTCCAGAAATAGAGTAGTTCAATACTATCGGGTTTAATTCGATAATACAAAGATACATTTGCCGAAATATACGCCTTTCTAATCTGTGGAAAATTTGGAACGGCGGGATGCATTGTCGGATTTTGCTCTGCCAAATCAATAACATGGTCAATTTCATCCATAAGGTTTTGTGCCACTTTGAGTCCCCATACTTGGTAAGGATATGAAATAATATCATCGTAGGTATCAATAGCATCTTTCGACCATTCGGCTCTATGTCGCTTCCTCATTCCTTGTATTTTTCTCTAAACATTGCCATGACTTCATCGTGGGGGGTAAGTTCCCCTGCGTCGGCTTGGGCGATTCCTCTTTCGATTCCTTTACGAACCTCTTCCGGCATGTCCTCCCATGCCTCAACAGGAGGATTTTCAGGAACTTCAAAAAGTTCTAATGCAAAAGCAACCGCTCTGTCGTCCTTGGTCTGCTGAATCAACTCAATCAGTCTTGATTTTTTTGCTGCAATCGTCATAAATTCAAAATTTTTTCCAAATATACGTAAAATCAGCTAATTTTGCTGTGTAAATTTTTCACATAAAAATCATCCAAATTGTACGCAAAAATAAAATTGTGGCTACTCATACTCATCGGGTTGTATCTCGTCACCTGTGTAATTCTGTATTTTTTGCAGGAAAAATTCCTGTTTAAACCTACCAAACTACCGCAAGATTATTCGTTTCATTATAATATGCCTTTTGAGGAAATTAATCTGAATACGGCGGATGGTGTCGCGCTCAATTTATTGCATTTTAAAGCAAAAGACGCAAAAGGTGCAGTCTTATTTTTACATGGAAATGGCGGTTCGATGGCGGATTGTGCCTTTAGTGCCGACCTTTACCTACAAAATAATTACGATGTATTATATCTTGATTATCGTGGATATGGGAAAAGTGGAGGTGCTATCAAAAGTGAAGAACAAATGATTGACGACGGGCAATTGACATACGATTACTTAAAGCAATATTTTCCTGAAAATCAGATTATTATATTGGGAATGTCTATGGGAACAGGTATTGCCACGTCTTTGGCAACCCGCAATTCTCCGGCTAAATTGGTATTGAATGCGCCCTATTTTAGTTTGAAATCATTGATACGAGAAAAGATGCCAATTGTTCTCGATTTCATTATCAAATACAAATTCGACACGGCTGTTCATTTGGAAAAAGTAAAATGTCCGGTCATTATTTTTCATGGGGATAAAGACGTTTTAATTCCGATTAGACATTCACAGAAATTAAAAGAAAAACATCCCGACATACAATTCCACGTACTGAAAAATACGACGCACAATGACCTCATTCTCAATGAAAATTACGAACCCTTAATGAATGAAATTCTACAATAAAAACTATGGGCTATGGACTATCGACCATCGACTACGGACTAAAAAAAAATTCAGCTTGAGACTATAGCTGTCTTGTAGATGAGCTTTTCGCAGATTATGACCGGAGATTGCGGTCTCCAATGTTCCTGCGTTATCCACCCTTCACGGTCGCCCGATTCGGGTACTCACCTGATGCCTTGTTGAATACATTGTGGCTGTTCGGCATCTTAGACTTAGCCTGCATAGTGGCTCGTGCCACGCTTTGCAGAATGGAGGTTGGTCCTCCGCTATTAACAAGCGTTCCATAGAGCAAGCTCTACAGCCGGCTTGAAAGAATGTACACCACCTGCTCATGTCTTGCGGACACGGGCAGCCCATATCTTGCAATGGGTTTAGGCAACTACTACGCCACAACGCCTGAGACTTTCGCTTTTGATTATCGAAGTAGGAATTGAACCTACGACCTTCAGATTAAGAGTCTGATGCTCTACCAAATGAGCTATTCGTCGTTGTGAACTTTTAGAAGAAGTGTCTCAGGACCGGCTTCGTAGATTTTCGCCTACAAAATACCAAACTCCTTCTTGCAAACCTCCCGGTTCGGCGATACTTCAGGATAAGGACTTCTTACGAAACGCTTACCCCTGGCATTGGACACAGCCGAGCAAAAGTGGATAGCCCTTGCACGACCACAATCCTGTAACTTTTCTTATTGGTGTCTCCACCTCAAGTTCCCGGTTCATCGGGAACTATAGCCATCCCGTTTTCTCAGCGTTGCCCAAAAAACATGGATGTACTACATTGGTTACTCGCTTACTCAAACGCTCCCGAAGAAACGTCTCCCCCGCAGTGACATCTGCAAAGAGATTTAGAGCCGTTACCGACCTTATTTATCGACAGTAAGCTGCCGTTGGTGAAATTCCAAATTCCAAGCACCAAATCCCAATAAAATAACATGCAGAACATGCCTAAATTGGAATTTGGATTTTGGGATTTGGATTTTCACTCCAGAGCTGACAGCCGGACTCGAACCGACTCCTCAGATTACAAGTCAAGTGCAATACCTGTTATGCTATGTCAGCTAATCGCAAATTCCAAAATCCAAGTACCAAATTCCAATTCAGACACATCTTTAGCGTCCTATTATTGGAATTTGGATTTTGGGATTTGGAATTTACTGTAAAGTAGCGATGGAGAGATTCGAACTCCCGACCTTCTCTGTGTAAGAGAGCTGCGCTTAACCGCTGCGCCACATCGCTTTTTTAGTGTTGTTATCCAATTGATAATACAAAGGTATAAAGGTAGTACGCAGTGTTTTTGCGTAGTTGATTTTTTTTCAAAATAAATTTAAAATTATTCTCCAAAAACAAACTAACTAATTTATAATCAAATATTTACAGCAAAAAACACTACAACACCACCGCACCACGAAACCACAACACCAATTAAGAGCAAGTACAAGGAATCGAACCTTGATCTCCTGGGTGGAAGCCAGATATAATAAGCCATTATACTACACTTGCTAGTTTGCAAATTCCAAAATCCATCCCGATAGTTATCGTGGACAAATCCCAAAAATACATCTGAATTGGAATTTGGGTTTTGGGATTTGGAATTTTCCATTAGGGGTAGAATCGGGACTCGAACCCTGTTCTTTCCCGTCACAAGGGAGTATTTTACCTGTTAAACTAATTCTACCATGTTCAGGTTACGGGTTTTCGGGTTACGAGCTGCGGGTTATAATTTTTCGCAAAGCGAAAAACAATTCAATTCGTAACTCCTGTAATCATGCGAGGAATCGAACCCCGATCTGGAGGTTCGTAGCCTCCTGTTCTGTCCAATTGAACTACATGATTATGTGGGTTAACGAGTTACGAGTTATTAAATGTACACGCTTAATTAACTCGTAACCCGAAACTCGCTAACTCGTAACTCGTTCTAGTCTAAGCGGTTGGATTCGAACCAACACCCACTACAGTCCAAGTGTAGTGCTCTCCCGTTAAGCTACGCCTAGAGATAAATTCCAAAATCCAAGTACCAAATTCCAATAAAACAGACGTAAAACACGCTCAAATTGGATTTTGGGATTTGGTGCTTGGGATTTGAAGCCTAGCAGTTTACGATAAACAAAAATGAAAAAAGAGAAAGTATTTTTCGTAGCTGCTTTCCAACAACTACGAAAACTTTTGACGAGTTGTTAGAATGGATAATTGCCTCGACGGGCTGACATGACCGTATGCACCATACAGCCATGTCCGGGATTACAGGGAACCGGGCTATGCCCTTCTTTGATTCCAAAGAAGGTATGGTGAATGATGATATGTTGTGTCGTGTATGTCATTGTGATTGTGAAATATAATTTCGATTTCAAATACGCCCTAAACAATGATTTGAAATAAAAATTAGTTCCATTGAAAATAAGAAAAAATAAACGACCTTTTTTAATTCGCTGATAATCAAAATTTTGCAAGATAAAAAAATATCAAAAAATACCTTTGTTAGCATATTTTTCAAATTCAAATTAAACCTTCTCAACCGCCTGCCGTCCAATCATCGTACGTCACGACAATTGTTGAGATTCGCCCAAAAAGAATATCAAGCAAAATATTTTTAACAACTTATTTAATAAAGAAAATGAAAAGTATAAAATTTTTGGTAGTCTTGTTTGCCGCAGTTTTGATGACGGTCCCTACATTCGCTCAACGCGATACTAAAGCAGACAGAGGGCATCGTGGACCGGGCATGATGCAAGTTCTTGACCTCACGGATGCACAGAAAGAACAAGCAAAAACTATCCGCGAAGCATATCGACCTAAATTTGAAGCCATCAGAAATCAAGAGGCAGACAGAGAAACGATGCACGCTCAAATGAAGGCACTTCGCGCCGAGCAAGAAGCTGAATTCAAAAAGATTTTGACTAAGGAACAAGTTGCGAAATTGGACGCACACAAAGCCGAGCGCGAGGCACGAAAAGAGGCGTTTAAAAACAAAGTTAAAAACGTCGATAAAGAAGGCATGAAAGACGAGATGAAGGCGTATAAAGATGATAAAATCAAGCCAATACTCTTGAAACAACGCAAAAAACTCGAATCACAAATCAGTGCTGCCGACCAAGCAGAAATCAAAGAATTGCGCGTAGCGATGAAAGCTGCAAAGAAAGAAATTAAAGCTGTCAAAGACCAATACAAAGGCACAAGCGCTGATGTAGCAAAAGGCAGTCGCAAAGACAGAGCCGCTCACAGTGAAATCAAAGCTATCAAAGATAAATACGCCGAAAAGCGTGATGCAGCCCTTGCTCTTATCGAAAAATATGATACTCAAATCACAGCTTTATTCAACGAAATTCAGAGTGAAAGAACGCAGTGGGATTCAGACATGCGTGGTATCAAAGAAGATTATTTTGGTGAGGTAATGGAAGAATTTGGCGACCACCCACGCGCAGAAAAATGGCGTAATAAAAAAGAGGCAAAAGGCGAACGCAGACCAAGTAAAGATAAGGTTGCTTTCCTCTTAATGGATGTCAATAAAGCCGAAAAGAAAGGCAACCGCAAAGGCAAAAGAGGATAAATCAAATGTCAATTTTGAACTTTAAGATAGTACGTTAATAGTTCATAGTTTTTATAGGAAAGCCGCGGGAATGAATTCATTCCTGCGGCTTTTTTATATAAAATTAATCATTAATCGTTAACCATTAATCATTACCCTACATCCCATACTTGTCAAGGAGATACACCAACGAAGACATCGCTGCCGCACCAAGTTCCAATTCGCGCTTATTGACTGCCTCAAAATTATCATTTGGCGCGTGATGATAATCAAAATATCGCTGCGAATCCGGCTGCAAACCAAACAATAAACCCATTTGAGGTTTGAGTCGTGTTACATCTGCTCCGCTTCCACCGCTTGGCTTTATCACAATGCCATAAGGTGAAAGCAATTTATCCCATTCTTTTGCCTTTTTAATGTGCGTTTTATACACCTTTTCGTCCGCCTCAGTGGTGAAGCCGCGTGGCGTAAATCCACCTCTATCCGATTCGATAGCAGCGATGTGTTTTTCACCTCTATCATTCGACCAATTGGCGTAAGCTTTCGCGCCTTCCTGACCGTTTTCTTCATTCATAAACCACACACAACGTAGGGTACGTTGTGGTTTGATATTCAGTTTATTAAATGTATTTATCACGTCCAAAGCCTGTGTACAGCCTGCGCCGTCGTCGTGTGCGCCTTGATTCAAATCCCATGAATCAAGGTGTCCGCCTACAAGGATAATTTCATCAGGAAATCGACTACCTTTTATCTCACCTACGACATTGTAAGAGAGCTTATCGGGCATCCATTGGCAGTCCGTTTTCACGTACACGCGTACTGGTTCTTTCTCCAATAAAGCACTTAGCATTTCCGCGTCTTTTGTACTGATGGCTACTGCCGGAATTGCCTTGCTTCTATCCTCAAAATACGTCACACCACTGTGAGGCACATCATCTAATTTGGTCGTCATGGAGCGCACGAGCGTCGCTACCGCACCGAGTTCCATCGCGGCTGCAGGTCCGTATACACGCTGGTCTACTGCGCCGCCGTATGCTGCAAATGTACTCACTTGTAAAGGGTCCATCGGGCGATTATAAAAAACGACTTTGCCGCGTACTTTGGCTGCGCCGAGTGCTTTGAGTTCCTCGATGCCTTTGACTTCGATGACTTCGCCTGCCACGCCCACTTTGCCCGAACTACCTGTGCCGCCCAAAGCGACCGCATTAAGTCCTTGCGTGCCAATTGTTTGCGAAGCCACGATTTTCACCACTTCTTTATCTCCACGCTCCCAATGCGGCACCATACAAGGCTGCAACCACACAGAATCGAAGCCCATCGTTTCAAATTTGGCTTTGCCATAATCTACTGCAGCAGCCGCACCCGGCGAACCACTGAGTCTGCCGCCGACTTTTGTGCAGAGATGTTCGAGCGTTTCATAAGCATCGCCTTGTGTTAGGGATATATCGTAGATTTCACGAATTTTGAAAGCATCTTCATCTTCTTGAGCGAAGGTTAGTATGGGGAGTAAACAACAGAGTAATATGAGTATTTTTTTCATAACGCAAATAGATATTTTAATTTCGTTGTGACGAATATAAGCAACTCATTTCACTCCGTTCAATTTTTTCATAAAATACCAAATATAAAACCTAAATGAGTACTTTTATTTTCCATTCGCACAAACATTAACACAAAATCAAGCATAAAGCAAAACACCAAAATCAGAATTAAATTCTACGAAATAATTAAAATTTAAAATTAAATTCCACAAAAGCATTTTCTTTTCAAATTAGTCCGCCTTCGATAGTTACTATTTAAAACATATGAGTCATATTAGCGTATCGGCACCCGATTATTTTCTAACTAATTAATTACTTGAATTATGGACATTACAGCTCTATTAATTTGGTTAGCACTTGGTGCTGTGGCAGGATTTATTGCCGGTCAAATCATGAAAGGACGCGGCTTTGGCGTTTTAGGTAACATTATCGTGGGTATTCTTGGTAGTTTCCTCGGTGGTTTTATCTTCAATCAACTCGGTATGTCTGCCGGAGGTGGTATGATAGGTTCTATCATTACTGCTGTGATTGGTGCAGTGGTCTTGCTTTTCATTGCAAGCCTTGTAAGAAGAAACACATAAGCCAATTACATAAACATAGAAAATTATTTGAAACGCTTCGGGCTTGCTCGAAGCGTTTTTTTTGTTAAAATAGGCGGATAAATAACTCAAGTTGCGGATAAACCGCGAACTTGAGCAAATCCCAAATTCCAAGTACCAAATCCCAATGAAATTCGATTGAAACAGGTTAAAGTTGGGATTTGGAATTTGTTTTTTGGAATTTTTCAAGTTGTTCGCAACTTGAATTAAATAAATGAACCTATTTTAGAAGAGTGCTTACCAAACTTTTTATCTAAACTGTAAATTAGCCCCTTAGGAACGCGGCAAAAATCAGTTTATATTTTTTGTTTTTTTAAATATTAATTTCACCTACTCCCTCCCTTTTTTTATTTTTACAAAAATAATAATGTAAACCATCACACCCGTAACAAATAAGTACCATGAGAAAGATTTTACTCCCTTCATTATTAATAATTTGTGTCAATTTTATTTATGCACAAAAAAATACCTCAGATGCATTTCGTACTGCAAATGAAGTCATTGAAATGCTCAAACAAGACCACGCACATGGACATCACCATGCACACGAACTACCATCCGAAACCCGTCTTTCAGATGTAAAAATCAATGACAATCATGTAAGTTTTTATGTAGATATTCCACAAGAACATTTACAAGAAGGCTATGATGAAATGTTATTTGAAGAAGTCGGTTTGCGATTATTCAACAGCATTTCGGACAATATTGACGCCAATAGTTTTGAATTATTAGTCAAAAACGCATCCGGCGAATATGTTTCCCTCGACCAACTCCATCCTTCCGTAAAAGATGAACCTTATCAAGAAAAACGCGGTGATGGCGGCGCAGAAATCCGCCTTTCTGATGATATTGATTATTTGAAAAATAATCCAAATATCGGTCAAGGACAGCCCTTCGGCGCACTTTCCGGTAAAACGGTTTGGCTCAGTCCCGGACACGGTTGGTTATACTACACTTCGCTAAGTGGTTACTCCACCCAACGCGGTGAAACCAACGATATGGTTGAGGATTTTGGTACCGTAGAAGGTATCAATTATTACTTGTTAAAATATCTTTGGAATGCAGGTGCAAATGTCTGGTCGGTACGCGAGCGCGATGTCAACGAAAACGAAGTCGTCGTAGACAACACAAGCGGCGGCTACACCGAAACAGGCGCGTGGAGCACCACCGCCAACACAGGCTACAACCCCGCCACTACTGATTATGACCAAGCTAATGGTTATCGCTTTTCTGCTGTCACAACAGGCGCAGCCACCTCAACGGCAACTTGGACACCCAACATTCCCAAATCCGGTTGGTATTGGGTATCAACCACTTACCGTTCATTTAGCGACCGCCCAGTCGATGCTCAATACCAAGTCAACCACGCAGGAGGCACGACCCAAGTCAGCATCAACCAAGAAGTACATGGCGAAACATGGGTCTATCTCGGTCAATTTTATTTTGATGCTGGAACAGGTGGCAGCGTCACCTTGCTCAATTCTACTTCGGATAACTCGCCAAGTCAATTCGTCATTGCCGATGCCATGCGATTTGGTGGTGGCATGGGTACAGAAGACGATTGCACCTATGGTGCAGGCACGACAGGCAAACCACGTTGGGAAGAATCAGCACGGATGTTTGCGCCATTTCAGGGCTACCCGACTTGCAGAGGCGACGTCACTATGCGCCCTCACTACGCAGAGTGGGAACTCGCCAAAGGTACTGCACAAGAACAAGCAAATGCGGTCTATGTCTCATGGCACACCAATGCTGCTACGGGAACGGCACGCGGCACAGAAACTTACTCTTACAACGGCGCAAGCGCGAGTTTTCCGATAACGCCGGGTAGTCCAGATTTGCGGGATTTTGTACATAATCAACTTGCGGGAGATATTATCAGTTGTTATGATAGCGGCTGGAATGACAGAGGTACCAAAACCGCCAACTTCGGCGAAATCCGTGAACTTTCGACTATGCCGGGCTGCCTCATCGAAGTCGCTTTTCACGACGAACCCAATGATGCCCAAGCATTGACAACACCTGCCTTCCGCGAAATAGCAGCACGAGGCATTTATCAAGGTATCGTCGATTATTTTGCAGATGCAGACGGCACTACGGCGACTTACGTTCCCGAACAACCCACTCATCTTTACGCTCAAAATTCTGCCACCGGCTCTATCACCCTCACTTGGAATGCTCCGCCAAGCGTTTGTGGTACAGATGCAGCTACAGCGTATCGCGTATACATGGGTACGCACGGGCGCGGCTTCGCGGATGCGATTCCGGTCATGGGCAATACCTACACCGTGTCAGGTTTGAATCCAAATACAACCTATTATTTTCGTGTAAGTGCCACCAATGCAGGGGGTGAGTCCTTCCCGACAGCGGTAGTTGCGGCGCGTACTCCGGCTTCCGGTAGTACCGTTCCTTATTTGATAGTAGATGGTTTTGATAGAATAGATAGAGCAGGTGCAGTTCGTAAAACTTCCAGTTCGCAACTCACCGATTTACGCCGTTTATTTTTAGAATTGATGAACAGCTACGATTATATGGTCGAACATGCCAAAGCCCTCGAAAGTTGTGGTGTTGCCTTCGACGGTGTGAGCAATGAAGCAGTGATTGATGGCTCGGCAGTCTTGACGGATTATGATGCAGTTGACTGGTTTACAGGAGAAGAATCGACGGTTGATAATTCATTTGACGCCACCGAACGCACACTAATTCAAAATTTCCTTGATAATAAAGGTTGCCTCATTGTGTCAGGCGCAGAGATTGGTTGGGATGTTGGACGCTCTACTTCTCCTAATGCGGATTTGAATTTTTATAATAATTATTTAAAAGCCACTTATGTTGGCGACGATGCGGGAACATATAGCGTGTCGGGCGTTGCAGGTGGCATTTTTGCAGGTACAAGTGGCGGTTTTGATGATAATACGAATTGTTATTTTGATGCAGAATTTCCTGACAGATTGGGTGCGTCGGGTGGCTCTACCGTCGAATTAAATTACGTGGGCGGCACAGGTGGTGGCGCCGCAATCGCTTACAAAGGGACGGATTTTGCAGTTGTAAATTTTGGCTTCCCGCTCGAAACGGCTGACGCTGCGATGCGCGATGCCTTGATGTGTCAGGCGGTTGATTATCTTTCTACAGAACATGAGGCTTGCGCTACGGTAGATTTGGAGATTAATTTTGATGCCGCACCACAACAGACAAGTTGGGAAATACTGGATGTCAATGGAAATGTCGTCGCTTCGGGTGGTACGTATGGTAGTGAACCGGGCGGCTCTTCATTAGTTGAATCAGTGTGTTTGCCGGATGGCTGTTATGATTTGGTCGTTAATGATTCGGCAAATGATGGTATGTGTCCGCGTCGTACCTCGACAGTATTGACCGGGATTAATATTGCATCTATTGGACTTGGTGGCGTGTCTGATGGTATTCCACGTGTAGCAAACAGTTGTGGAAATTACACTTTGACCGACCCAAATGGTACAGTCATGGCTTCGGGAGGCGGCAGATTTGGTACTTCCGAGACGAATGGTTTTTGCTTATCGGGTGGCGCATCAGAATTCATTTTCCAACCTGAACATACGCATTTCAACACGACAAATTATGCTCAAATGCGAATAATTCCCAATCTGGTAAACGACCAAGCAACTTTATACTATTCATTAGAAACGAATGAAGACATTCACATTCAATTAGTAGATATTACGGGAAAAATTGTACAACAATACAAGCGCAATTTTGATGATACGAATGAAATTCAATTGGCTGTAAATGATTTGCAATCAGGATTTTACTTCATTCAATTGATGAGTGAAGAAATTATGTTGACTGAAAAATTTGTCAAAAAATAAACTTAATACACCCCCGTAGCACGGTGCTTCCAGCCCGTGC
>JAHDEO010000105.1:3220-17909 GCA_020628725.1 Saprospiraceae bacterium | reverse complement strand
TTAATCTGCGAAGTAATTGAACTATCCGTAATCTTATCATCATTTGCCAATAAGAAAGCTTTGGAAAGAATCACCGACAGCGTTTTATCTCCTTCAAATGGAATGAATAGCTTCTCGGTCAAATCTTTCTTGCTTCTATCGGGTACAATGCAGAGATATTGGTCATTGGGTTCCATAAGGATATTGGTACTGCCGATGTGAATTTTGTAGGTGCGAAGTTTCCCTTTGACCACCAAAAACTTGTCTTTGATTTCGGCTACATCTTTGATTTTCAGTCGCGGAACTAAGCTTTCGAGGATTTCCTTTCTGTTTTTGGCAATTTCAGACAAATCACCAAAGGAATACGAATGCCAATAGTCTCGATGAACCGGAAGGTTGCCTGAATCTTCCCATAGAGGATCGTTGCCAACACTTGCCACACCAACAAACAAGTCAACATCCCGCAAAACTTCCGAAAATGGAATGGTCGGAACATCGGTAAGTTCGACAAGTTCTTGATTGTCAGTATTGACAAAGCGAACTTGGTCGGTGGCAATGTAGAGCCAAATACCGGCATCATTCCATGCATCATCAGCATTGATTTCATTTATCCAGTATTCTGCCCGAAGATTGTATTCTGGGAGTTCAACTTTTGCTGTTTCATTGTCCCTGCCGTCATCGTATGCACCCATGAGTGAGTAACTCCAACCACGCAACTTTGCGAGTGTATTGAATTGGTGTTGCTTCAGAACGTGCGCCGCCATGCGGTTGCTGTACGTGCGTGTATTGATTTCGGCATCTGTCAGGAGATAGACTTCGCGGAAGGCTTGTTTGAGGGGTTGTTGGATTTCGTGTTCGATGAGAAAAGCCCGCCATTTTTGTACAACTTCGATGGTCTGTGTAGCAGGATGCCAAAGACTCACCGTAGCATTTTCGCTCCATTCAACTGTCTCATTATCAGCATTTACCCATTGATTATCACACAAAATAGCTGATTGATTTGTGTCGTTCTCTGTGAATGTCCAGATGATTTTGTGAGCGAGGAATGACATCAAGCCATGTTCGAGATAGTATTTTTTGAAATCTTCTACATTCCATGTTCGATTGGCTCGAAACATGCGGTCAATACGGTCGCGTTGTGCCGAAGTAGTCTTCTCCAATTGCTTTTTCGTGGCTTTCACTTTTTTGAGTTTATCGGCATATTTTGTCTTTACGAATGACGGAACGGACTTTTGTTTCGTGCCGTCGGGTTTATACCACTGCAAGGTAGATTTACCGACTCCGCTTACCTTCAATTTACATTGATAATCGTCAAATGAGAAAGTTTTCTCCCCATTTTCAAGCCCGAAATCTTCGACTGCCATATCTTCGATTTCGTGGATGGAAACATTCTTTTCCTCAGCAGCTTGATTGAGGTATTTATTGATGAGTTTTTGGGTATTATTTTGTTTGATTTTCAATTTGAGACGCGATAAATGACCGATGCCGTATAAGCCTTTTGATTTATACAAGGTAAATAAACAGGCATTGCCCAATGCAGCAGCAGCCGGACCTGTACCCGGAATTTTCTGAAAACATCGCTCGCAGAGTGCTGCAATATTATCAAGCGTCGTGACATCGTGAAAATGCGAACACATCCACACGAAGCCTTTTACGGCATCATTATTTGTAGCGTCAATGTAGGTTATATCGGTGTAGATGTATTCGTGTCCATTGCCATAGGTGTGTGTGCGAGACTCTTCGGTGTTTTTGAGGCTTTTAAGAAATACAAACCAGTTGTTGGCGATTTTTTTGAATTTATCTGTTCCTAATTCTTTAATGAGTATTTGTGTTTCGGTGAGGTATTTTTTGGTTGGTTTTCCGCCGGAAACTTTTTTTGCTTTTTCGATGAGTTGATACCATATGGTTTTTTGCTCGTTTGGTAGAGCTTCTATCATGGGATTAGCATGAGGCGTAAATTGGTCATTTCCTTTGAAAAATGAGGGGCGGACACCACCGTTCATTTCATCAGCTCTGAAAATTATACTTTCTATTCTGTCAATCAGCTTGTCTCTTTCTTTTCCGCTATAGTAGTCGTTTTCTTCAATGTATTGCTTTAGTTTATTGAGTGATTCAATGACCAAATCGGGTAGAATATCATGCTTGCGATATTGTTTCTTGATTTTTGTCAGTATAGAGGTTAGCGGAAAGAAGTAAGGATTAAAGTAAGATGAGAGGGTATTTTCAAACGTAACTGTTATGATTTTTTCTAATTCTTCGGGAGATATATTCAGTTTGGCGGTCAATAATTTATTTATATAGACCTGCCTTACTCGAGTACGTTGATAATCAATATTTTCATTATCATAATTCGGATTTTCAGATGAAAAAATATAAATCTTATCTGTGCAATCAAGTACAAAATCTATCTTTTTCTTATCGTCCCAAGTTAGTACCGTATCATATGCTGAAACTTTTTCGGGTTGAAAATGCCAAATATATTTTTCTAACTTATTGTACTCAATACGCGAATCATCTATGATTTGGTCAAATTCAGTATAAGGTATTTTCTTTGCCATGAGTGCGTCTTTTATATCGTTAAATACTCTCATAATATAAGGAATTTAATTTGGTGAAATGAACCCGTACTGACTGCTTTAGCTGTCAAGTATATTTTTGTTTTAATTTTTAATTAATTCAAAAACAGTATTTTACAAAAACATCCTTAATCACTTGACAGCTAAAGCGGTCAGTACAGATTACCCGCCAACTAAAGGCGTCAATTGAACAAAACTAATGGAAGTATTTTCTGATAGTTTAACCTCTTGTTCGAGATTTTCGGATTGAAGATTGTCGATGAGAACGAAAAAGCCATTCTTCTGAAAAGCATCCAAAGCCGTATAAACTTGCTTTTCGCCGTCGATTTTTTTTCGCGCTTTGAGTTTGTAGCCATTCAGCGTTTTTTCGGCTGCGCTTGGTTGGATGAGTCCTTTGAAATACTCAGGTTGTTGGTTGTTATAATTTTCAACTTCTTTCAAAACGCGCTCAGTGATAATATCTTTCACTGTAACGGTTTCGCTAGCAAATTCGAGATTCAGTTCGTGCAAGACCTTTCCTGCGAAAGTTTCATCTTTGATGATGATAGTCATATCTGTGATTTTGTTTGTGAACAATTGATTTCACGTCAAAGATAAGCATAAAAATGAAAAATAGAAACTTTTTGCGTATATTTTAATCAAAAAAGTTACAAATAATGTAATTACCCCTTATACCCCTTGATTGAAATGCTTGTTTACACAGAACTTGTCTATCAAAAACATTTTCCAAAATCAATCCTAAAAAGTTATCACTCAATATTTTGAACGTGTTAATTTTTCTATTACGTTGTCATGCACATTTAATTCCTAAATCGGTGTGATAATTGCAGAGAAAACATTCGCCAAAAAAATGTCTGATGGAGGACAATTTTTTTTCACGTAATTCAGTTTTAATAAATGCAAAAACGTTAACATTTTAATAACGTTTTGAGTGTTCTTTGTTTACCGTCCTTTGTTTTGCGTTGATAAAAAACAACGAAGAACAAAGGGCAAAAAACGAAGCACGCGATTGAGAACCAATATTTTACCCGAACTCAAATTACTATTAAATCATGCAACTCACAGCGCAAGAAATCAGCCTATACTTAAATGGTACATTAGAAGGTAATCCCCAAGCAATTATCGAACGCCCCGCACGTATCGAAGAGGCTCGGAGCGGCGATATTTGTTTTCTCGCCAATCCGAAATACCACTCATTTGCCTATACCACTCAAGCCTCTGTGTTATTGGTCAGTAAAGATTTTAAACCGGAAAAACCGCTAAATCCAACCCTTATTCGCGTAGACGACGTATATAGTTGCGTGAGTCTATTATTAGAAAAATTCGGACAACCCATTCCACAGACCTCCGGCGTGGATGCACAGGCATTTGCCCATTCCAGCGTAAAGATGGAAGAGAACATTTCTGTAGGTGCATTCAGTTATGTCTCAGAGGGCGTCGAAATTGGTCGTGATACAGTTATTTATCCACAAGTTTTTGTTGGTAAAAATGTCAAAATAGGACGCGGTGTAGTATTGCATCCCGGCGTACGTATTTACCGTGACTGCGTGATTGGAGATGGCAGCATCGTTCATGCGAATGCAGTCATTGGCAGTGATGGATTTGGCTTTGCCCCACAAGGAGATGGTACATACAAAAAGATTCCACAAATCGGTAATGTCGTTTTAGGAAAAGACGTAGAAATCGGTTCAAATACCGTTATAGACCGCGCCACGATGGGCTCGACTCACATCAAAGACGGCGCAAAACTCGACAACCTCATCCAAATTGCTCACAACGTAGAAGTTGGCGAAAACACCGCTATTGCTGCCCAAGCCGGCATCGCAGGCAGCACCAAAGTCGGCAAAAATTGTCTGATAGGCGGACAAGCAGGCTTCGTCGGACACATCACCGTAGCCGATGGCACAAAAGTACAGGCACAAAGTGGCGTTTCACGTTCGCTGACCAAACCGGGGGCAGCATGGCACGGCTCGCCTGCCTTCAATTACAGCGACTTTATGCGTTCGCAAGTCGTCTTTAAAAATCTGCCCGACCTAGCTAAGAAAGTCCACGAATTAGAAAAAACCATCGCCCGTTTACAATGTTCAAATGATGAAATGCTTAAATGATGAAATGTTTTATCGACTCATTGTTCCATTATTGCATTGAAAATATTTCATCATTTAAGCATTTCATCATTTAAGCATTATAATTCGTATCTTTGCTTTCTAAAATCTTTAGACGTTAGAAATCAGACCATTTCATTATCCGACAGATTCACCTCTGACAGTCAAGCGGTCTGACCTCTGACGGTATCACGTTCTGACTTCTCTCTAAATGGATTTAAAAACGCAAATTGATTTGTCGAGATTACCTCGTCACATTGCTGTCATTATGGATGGTAACGGACGGTGGGCAAAAAAGCACGGCAAAATGCGAATTTTTGGGCATCAAAACGGCGTCAAAGCTGTGCGTGAAACGACCGAAGCCGCCGCTGAATTGGGGGTAGAATACCTTACACTTTATGCTTTTTCAACTGAAAATTGGGGACGCCCTGCCAGCGAAGTCAATGCGCTGATGACCTTGCTTGTCACGACTATTCGTAAGGAACTCAAAACTTTGACGGATAATAACATTCGTCTACAAGCAATTGGAGATATTCAAAATCTTCCTGAAAAATGCTATAAAGAACTGCTTGAAGCCATCGAACTCACTAAAAATCACACCCGTATGACGTTGGTGTTGGCACTCAATTATAGCGCACGTTGGGAGATTACGCAAGCCGCAAGTAATATTGCCGCAGCCGTTAAAAACGACCAACTCGACATACAGAGTATTACTGACCAAGTGTTTGAAAATCATCTCAGTACCGCAGGAATGCCCGACCCCGAACTCCTCATCCGCACAAGCGGTGAAACACGTATAAGTAACTTTTTGTTATGGCAAATTGCTTACGCAGAATTGTACTTCACACCGATTTTTTGGCCCGAATTTCGCAAGCAACACCTTTATGAAGCAATTTTGAACTTTCAGCAACGTGAGCGCAGATTTGGAAAAATCAGCGAGCAGGTGCAAAAATGATTGTTCGTACAGGGTAGATTTTTTTCTTCTCTAAAGTTATCAAACCATCCGACCGTAAAAACGACCAAAAAACTATCTTCTATTGGTCTGAGCTATTTATTGCTCTTTACTAAATAAAATGTGTTTTATGCAGATTTTAGAGAACATTCCTACACCCTTTTCGTAAATCCCTGTAAACGATTCACATACAAACTCATTGGAAAATCTCAAACCATAAACTTCCGGTTTCATATTTGAAATTCGGTATTTATGTTTTACGTTTGAGGTTTGAAATTTTGAAACTTTCTTCCTTGACAAAAAACAGGTAATAGCTATGAAATCCTTTGCCATTTCATTTATTCTAATTTTTATTTCTTGTTTGGGTTTTGCTCAATCCAGACAGTATCTTCTTGCAGGTCAGAGTAATGCGCGAGGTAGGGGCGATGCACCGCTTGCACCTACTGTTGCGCCTATGGTATCGTTTGAATATCATCCCAATTTGAATTCATTGATTCAATTACAAGATCCTGTGGGAGTCAACTCAGGTGGTTTTCAGCAGGCAGCTACAGGGTCGGCTTGGCCCGCTTTTGCCCAGACCTATTTTGATATAACGGGTGATACAACTGCAATGATTCCCGCAGCGCGTGGTGGAAGTGGTGTACATCCGATTTCAGCATCTTCGGGCGCAAACTGGTCTTCTAATGGACTATTATACTCTCTTTGCCAATTCAAAGTAGACCAAGCCATAATGTTGACGGGGTTACCGCTTGATGGCATCGTATGGGTACAGGGAGAACAAGATGCCGCACGGATTAATTTTGGAGCATATGGGCAAGATGATTATAGAGATGCACTGATAGATATGATTGAGCGATTTAGAAGTGATTATGGTTGCGCAGTGCCTTTTTATATGGTTTTGTTAGGAGCAAATACAGAAGATCCTGTAGAAGGATATGATGCTGTACGTGCCGCGCAAATGGAAGTTGCCGCGACACATCCGCACACCTATCTCATCCATGAAACTGCGGTTGATTTTCCCGGATTAGGTTGGATGAAAGATAATGTGCATTATTCGCAAGAAGGATATAATGACATCGGTACAGTAGGTGCTACAAATCTCGTCAATATTGAACAAACATATTACACCATCACCAAAAACACGAATGATACGATATGCCCCGGTGATAGCGTCATACTTTCCGCACCGCCAATGTACAATAATTATGCATGGTCAAATGGTGATAACGGACAAGAAATATTCGCCACCGCAGGTGGCGAGTATGACGTTACGGTAACAGATGATACAGGTTGTGCCTTTGCATTGCGTTCTATAAAAGTCGATGCTTATCCCGACCAGATACGCCCCACAATTAGCATGTCAGCCAATGACACCCTTTGTGCAGGTGATATTCTAACATTGACAGCAGCATCAACCGGACAAGATTATATATGGTCAACCGGAGAAACAACAGCTTCAATTACAGTTGATACAGAAGACGATTTTTTCTTGCAAACAATAGATGAAAACGGTTGCCTTAGCGAACCATCCGATACGGTTTCTACGACAATCATTTCATTTACCCAACCAAGTATCACAATAAATGGTCCTTCGATTCTTTGTGAGGGAGATAGTGTGGTATTGAGTGCGCCATCCGGTTTTGATAATTATTTATGGTCAAATGGCGCAACCACTCAGAATATCACCGTAATCACTTCCGGTTCGTTTAATGTTGGAGTAGGTTTGGCGGATTGCTTCAGTGAGCCTTCCGAATCTATCGAAATTATAGTTCATCCGATGTTACCCGCTCCCACAATTTCCACAAGCGGTTCGGCTAATCTTTGCGAAGGTGATAACGTCACACTAACCGCTTCAAATGAACATAATCGTTACCTATGGTCAACGGGTGAAACCACTCAAAGCATCACTGTTTCCGATTCGGGAATTTATGCCTGTGCTTTCGTAGATGATAATGATTGTGTAGGAAATGGAGCTGTAATTGAGGTCATCGTAAATCCTTTACCTGCTACACCTGCTATCAGCGCATCAGGCAATACAGAACTTTGCGATGGCGATGAAATCACTCTAAGTGCACCTGCCGGATTCGATGCATATCAATGGTCTACCGGAGAAACTACGCCTTCTATCACCGTGAATAGTGCGGGTACATTCGATGTGATGGTGACAGATACCAACGGCTGTCAAAGCCCGTCTTCTGCTACTATCACTACAACGGTGAATCCACTTCCGGCTGCTCCGCTTCTTACCGCGGACGGTCCGACGACCTTCTGCGAAGGCGACAGCGTGATGCTCTTTGCGCCTGCCGGATTTATGAATTACCAATGGTCAACAGGCGATACCACTCAAAGCATCACTGTCTACGATGCCAACTCATATTTCTGTGTCGTGACAGATGCCAACGGTTGTGTCAGTCCGATTTCAGAAGCTACAGTCATTAGTGAGATAGCTGCTCCTGCGATGCCTGTCGTTTCCGTCAATGGCGAATTGACCTTTTGCGAAGGCGATAGCGTTATCCTCACAGCACCCGCCGGATTTTCTGATTATCAATGGTCAAATGGCGAAACTTCACAAAGTATCACCGTGTATGATTCGGGCGTATTTGATGTGATTGTCTCTAATAATATCGGCTGCACAAGCCCTGCTTCCGAGCCGCTTACGGTCACGAGTATTTCAACCACAACTGCTCCCACGATTGCCGTGAATGGCTCGACAATGCTCTGCGAAGGAGAAAGCGTCATACTGACCGCGCCTCCGGGAACATCTTATGTATGGTCCAATAACGCGACCACTCAAAGCATCGGTGTGACATCTTCCGGCACATACACCTGCATCATTACAAGTGCGGATGGTTGCGAAAGTCCACCTTCTGAACCTGTTACAGTTACGGTCAATCCATTGCCTGCAATACCTGAGATTACGCCTGACAACTCAATCACATTTTGTGAAGGTGAAAGTATTACACTTTCTGCGCCTTCCGGTTTTGATAATTATTTATGGTCCAATGGCGAAACAACTGAAAGCATCACCGTAACGGACTCCGGCACATTCGATGTCATAGTCACCGATTCAAACGGATGTACAAGCGAAGCCTCTGCATCCATCACGACCACCGTAAATCCAATCCCAACAGCAAGCATCACCGCTCAAGGTCCAACTACTTTTTGTGAAGGAGAAAGTGTAATCCTTACCGCGCCTCCCGGATTTGATAATTATTTATGGTCGAATGGCGAAACCACCGAAAGTATCACCGTAACGGATGCGGGTACATTTGATGTCATGGTCACTGATTCAAATGGATGCGAAAGTGCATCTTCTGCCTCAATTACAACCATGACTATTTCCGCTACCACTGCCCCGATTATTACTGCAACAGGTAATACAAATCTCTGCGAGGGAGAAAACGTGACCCTTTCCGCACCAAGCGGATTTGATAGTTATTTATGGTCAAATGGTGAAATCACACAAGACATCACCGTGGATGTATCGGGGACTTATTCTTGCATTATCACCGGCACAAATGGCTGCGAAAGCCCCCCATCAACACCCATTGAAGTTGTTATAAATCCAATCCCAACTACACCAATCATTACACCCAATAATTCGCTCGAATTCTGCGAAGGGGAAAGCATCACACTTTCCGCACCAAGCGGATTTGATAGTTATTTATGGTCAAATGGTGAAACAACTGAAAATATCACCGTAACGGATTCAGGTACATTCGATGTCATGGTCACAGATGTCAATGGTTGTGAAAGTGCTACTTCTGCAAGCGTTTCCATTATCGTCAATCCGCTACCCACACCAAGCATCACTGCCCTCAGCTCAACGACTTTCTGTGAAGGAGAGAGCGTGGTATTACTCGCGCCAAGTGGTTTTGACAGTTATTTATGGTCAAATGGCGAAACAACACAAACCATAAACATAACCTATTCAGGCACATTTGATGTGATGGTCACAGACACGAATGGCTGTACAAGTATGCCTTCCGGCTCAATTACGACGACTGTTGTTTCCGCCACAAGCGCACCGATTATTACTGCGAATGGCGATACAAATATTTGTCAAGGAGAAAGCCTAACACTTTCCGCGCCTGATGGCTTTTCAAATTATTTATGGTCAAATGGCGCAATTACACAGGACGTCATGGTAAGCACACCGGGCATGTATAGTTGCATTGTCAGTGACTTAGATGGCTGTGAAAGTCCACCCTCCGAAGCCATTGAAGTTACTGTCAATCCGTTGCCTCCCACACCAATTATCACCTCAAATAATTCTAATACTTTCTGCGAAGGAGAGAGCGTAACACTCACGGCTACTGATGGATTTGACGGATATTTATGGTCAAATGGCGAAACAACACAAAGCATCACAGTCTCCACATCGGGTACATTTGATGTGATAGTCATCAATGCGAATGGTTGTGAAAGCCCTCTTTCCGAAGCCATCACCACCAGTGTAGTTACAGTTCCGACACCAAGTATCACCGCCCAAAGCCCGACGACTTTCTGCAACGGCGACCAAGTAATACTATCTGCACCGGATGGTTTTGACAGCTATCAATGGTCAACCGGCGAAACCACACAAAATATTACTGTGACCGTCTCCGGTACATTTGATGTCATTGTAATTGATGCAGACGGCTGTACAAGCTCCGTTTCCAATTCTATCACTACCATCGCCACCCCAATCGCCACCCCAACTATTACAGCAAATGGCGCGACGACTTTCTGCGAAGGCGAATCCGTCATGCTTTCCGCACCCGCCGGATTTGATAATTATCAATGGTCAAATGGCGAAACAACACAGGATATTACCGTAACAGATTCAGGAACATTCGAGGTGATTGTTACAGATGCCAATGGCTGTATCAGTCCCGCATCTGAAGCAGTAAATGTGGCGGCTTTATCCGCAGGTATTGCACCTGAAATTATCGTGAGTGGTATGACGACACTTTGCGAGGGCGAATCAGTTACATTGTCAGCACCTACGGGCTTATCAGGATATTTATGGTCGAATGGTGAAACCACCGAAAGCATTACCGTAACAACCTCCGGTACATTCACCTGCGAAATCACCAATGATAACGGCTGCGAAAGCCCAACTTCCGAATCCGTCACCATTACCGTAAATCCAACACCTGATACACCGACAGTTGATGCGAGCGGACCTACGACCTTCTGCGAAGGCGAATCTGTGATGCTTACCGCACCGGATGGTTTTGATAGTTATCAATGGTCAAATGGTGAAACGACGCAAAGCATTACCGTGACCAATTCAGGCATATTTGATGTGATGGTTACAAATGAAAATGACTGTCAAAGTGCTGCTTCTGTTCCGGTGAATGTAGTCGCTTTATCATCAAGTGCTGCACCTGAAATTTTGGTCAGCGGTTCAAATATCATCTGTGAAGGCGAGTCAGTGACACTCTCTGCACCAACGGGATTAGCAGGCTATTTGTGGTCAACAGGCGAGACTACGGAAAGTATTACCGTGATGACTTCCGGTACATTTACTTGTGAAATTGTGGACAATAGCGGCTGTACAAGTCCGACTTCCGCGCCTGTGACGATTACCGTCAATCCGCTACCAAGCACGCCAACTATCACAGCTAATGGTGCAACCACCTTCTGTGCAGGCGAATCGGTCACACTCACTGCACCCGCCGGATTTGATGCTTATTTATGGTCAAATGGAGAGACAACACAAGAAATTATCGTAACTCAATCCGGCAATTATGATGTCATGATAACGAATGCCAACGGGTGCATGAGTCCAAATTCGCAAGCAACTAACGTGATAGCATATGCACTGCCCGTAGCAAGTCCAATCACGGCAAGTGGCTCGACTACTTTCTGCGATGGTGATAGTGTTATTCTTTCCGCGCCAAGCGGTTTTCAAAATTATCAATGGTCTACAGGCGAAACGACTCAAAGCATTACCGTTTACGATGCAGGTATTTATGAATATTTTGTAACGGATAATAACGGTTGTATCAGTGCCAATTCTGAGCCTTTGACTATTTCAACGAATGTATTACCAAGTGCGCCGGAAATCACAACGAGCGGTCCCACGACTTTCTGTGATGGCGATAGCGTTATCTTATTTGCACCAACAGGTTTTACTAATTATGAATGGTCTTCAGGTGAAACTGCGTCTTCCATCACCGTAATGAATGCGGGTATTTATGATGTTTTTGTAACAAATAATAATGGTTGTGCAAGTGCAATATCTGTTCCTGTAAATGTGACGGTAAACCCTCTGCCTGCTCCGCCGATTATCACGGCAAATAGTGGGACGACTTTTTGTGAAGGTGAAAGTGTTACACTTTCCGCACCGGACGGATTTATCAATTATGAATGGTCAACGGGTGAAACAACGCAAGACATCATCGTAACAGAATCAGGAGATTATGCTGTATTTGTAAGAGATGAGAACGGATGTATAAGTCCAAATTCGCAAGAGACTACAGTAACCGTAAATGCACTGCCCGTAGCAAGCTCAATCACCGCAAGTGGCACGACGACTTTCTGTGATGGCGACAGTGTCATCCTTTCCGCGCCAAGCGGTTTTCAAAATTATCAATGGTCAACAGGAGAAACGACTCAGAGCATTACCGTTTATCAATCAGGTACATTTGAATATTTTATAACAGATGAAAATGATTGTATCAGCGCGAATTCTGAACCATTACAAATTACAGTGAATGACCTTCCAACTGCACCTGCTATCACAGCGAGTAGCGCAACGACTTTCTGTGATGGTGATAGCGTAGTTCTTTCTGCGCCTCCGGGATTTGCAGCCTATGAATGGTCAACGGGCGAAACAACTCAAAGCATTACCGTTCATCAATCAGGCACTTATGATTATTTTGTAACAAATGGAAATAATTGTGTTAGCAGTAATTCAGCTCCACTTAAAATAATCGTTAACCCGACACCACAACCACCAACTATCACAGCAAGTGGTATGACGACTTTCTGTGATGGCGATAGCGTAGTGCTTTCTGCGCCAAGTGGTTTCCAAGATTATGAATGGTCAACGGGCGAAACAACTCAAAGTATCACCGTTTTTGATTCGGGTGATTACGATGTTTTTGTAACAAATAACAGCGATTGTGTAAGTCTAAATTCGCAAGCGATTAATGTCACGGTGAATGGATTACCAACTGCACCCGCCATCATTGCAAGTGATGCGACGACCTTCTGCGATGGCGATAGCGTAGTGCTTTCCGCGCCAAGCGGTTTCCAAAATTATGAATGGTCAACGGGCGAAACGACACAAAGTATCACCGTTCACAATTCAGGTACATTCGAGTACTTCTTAGCAGATGCGAATGGTTGTGTAAGTGCCAATTCTGAGCCTTTAGAGGTGATAGTCCGTGAATTGCCGCCCATCCCTCAAATTGAAGCCAATGGTGCGCTGGAATTTTGCGAAGGCGAAAATGTAACGATTACCGCGCCGAGCGGTTTTGATTATTTATGGTCGAATGGCGAGACGACGCAGGAAATCACCGTTGCTGATGAGGGCAGTTATGATGTAACCATTACCAATGCCAACGGTTGCTCGGCAGCTTCGACATCTTCTGCGAAGGTTGTCGTCAATCCTCTGCCGCCTGTGCCTATCGTGCAACCCGTAGGCGCGCCCGTCTTTTGTGAAGGAGATAGCGTGACTTTGGTTGTGCCGGGTGGTTTTAGCAGCTATGAATGGTCAACGGGCGAAACAACGCAATTTATAACGGTGTCCGAAACCGGCGCATTTTTCTGTACTGTGACGGATATAAATGGTTGCGAAAACGTCTCTGCGCCATTCAGTACGGTAGAAAATGAGCAACTGCCCATCCCGGAAATTACTTTCTCCGGCAACACAGAATTTTGCGAAGGAGGTAGTGTAACTTTGTTTGCGCCGTCGGGCTATCTTTACTTATGGTCGAATGGCGAAACCACCCAAGATATTACCGTCACTGAAACATCCGGTCCTTTGTCATGCATTATCATGGACAATAACGGCTGCGTGAGTGATGCTTCAGATACGACTTTTGTGAAGGTATTCCCTGTGCCGCCCGTACCGACGATTGACACGTCGGGTTTGACGACTTTGTGTTTGGGAAATACCGTAGAATTGAGTGCGCCTGAGGGTTTTGATTCCTATATGTGGAGCAATGGCGAAACCTCGCAAACTATCCAAGTCGGAGTATCCGGCAATTATAGCGTGATGGTATTCAACGAAGAGGGTTGTAGTAATGAAAGCGTTGAATCTGTGAATATTACAGTCAATGCTACGCCACAGCAACCGACGATTTCGGTCAATGGCAGTACCAATTTCTGCGAGGGCGAGAGCGTGACTTTGAGTGCGCCTCCGGGTGCGCCGGGTTATTTATGGTCAAATGGCGAAACGACCCAAAGCATCGTTGTGACCGAAACAGGGTCATTTTCTTGCGTGATTTTGGATGAATTTGATTGTCAGAGCCAGTCATCCGTAACGGTGAGTACAATGGTATTTGACCTGCCGGATGCACCTTCTATTTCTTTGTCTGATGATGCAATTTTGTGTCCGGGAGATACGGTGATTTTGAGTGCCGAACCCGGATTTGACATGTATTTTTGGTCAGATGGCTCTGTTAGTGAACAAGTTATAGCAACCACCGACCGCGAGTATAGTTATTTTATTTTGGATGAAAACGGCTGTCAAAGTCCGCCGTCGGAGACGGTGGCAGTAGAGATTGGAGCTTTGCCGCCTACGCCAAATATTCACTCTTCCAATGATTTTGATTTCTGCGAAGGCGATAGTATCACACTCGAAGCTGATGAAGGTTTCTTGTCATATTTGTGGTCAACGGGCGATACCTCCCGCACCATCACGGTGAATAGTGCCGATGAATTTTTCTATACGGCTGATGATGGATTTTCTTGTGAAGATGCGGTTTCGGTTGCTGTGATGACGGATATTAATCCGCCGCCACCGACTTCAGTTATTACGCAATTTGGCTTGGATACGCTCTGTGCCAATGAAGCGGCTGACCGTTATCTCTGGTATCGAAATGATACTTTGACGGACTTTACGACACGCTGTATTGCGC
>JAHDEO010000105.1:0-3120 GCA_020628725.1 Saprospiraceae bacterium | reverse complement strand
TATCTCTGGTATCGAAATGATACTTTGACGGACTTTACGACACGCTGTATTGCGCCCGAATTAAGTGGTAATTGGCAAGTCGTAGGCATCGTGGATAATTGCTTATCCGAATTTTCGCCTGCTTACGAATATACGGGCAGACCGCCCACTGACCCGAATGCACCTCCGGGCTTGAATGTATTCCCCAATCCCGCAATCAATGGCTCTATCACTATTCAAACGACAAATATATTTGAAGATACCGTAACGCTCGACATTTACGATGTCCTTGGTCGATTGCTGTATCGTTACAGTTTGGAGGTACAGCAGCAGCCTCGATATGAGTTGGTAATTGACATCGAACGTCTGCCGGATGCGGTGTATGTAGCGGTGATAGATGCAGGGTTTTCCGGGCGTTTTGTACAAAAATTTGTAGTGGATGATGATAGATGATAATGCGACAATGCTGAAATGCGTCAATGCAATAATGAAAATCAATGAGTGAATGAATGAATTTTGAATGAGTGAATATAGTAATATTTGTACTTCAAATTTATTTCAAATCATTCAAATGCGTCAATGCAATAATGAGAGAAAAACATTGTCGCATTAACGCATTTCAGCATTGTCGCATTTATTTACTAATCGCCTCCACCAAATTATCTGCGATTTTCGTAGTAATCACCATATTTTCTTCAATCAACGGATTGCTATGTGCCACAGACTCATTGGGAATATCAACGGACGCCGCAGAGTTGAAAACTTTATCCATATCAATGACCAGCGGCAATGTAAATGAACCACCTTCGGGGATTTCAATAGCCGCAGTAATTGTTTTTTCACGGTACAATTCGTTGGTACCTGTGTGGTAAGTGATAGCTTCATCGGGGTCGCCACCACCGGCTGTACCATTGTCATTGCGGTCAAAAAATCCTTCAATTTTCGTAAAAATATAACTTTCCCAACCTGACCAATAATCAATTCCACTACTCAACACATGGTCAGTGCCCAGTCCTGCGTAGTAGGTCGGGTCGTTGGCATTGAGGTCGGCATCGACACCAATACCAAATTTCACGCCTTCATAAGTGCCGGGGGCAAGTTCGTAGAAATTAAAGGATTCGCCTGCTTCTGCAACAGCGGGATTGCTGTGCGTCTTGAAATCCACCAACTCGACTTCGCCGATTTTGATTTCTTCTCCGCTTTTAAGCAAACGAATGTCAGAGATGTAAAATTGAAATTTATTAATGTTCAGTTGTGTGCCGTCATTCAGGTCGAAATCCTGAAAAAGCAGCATATTGCCATTCTGAGTTTGGGTCGTAAAATTCAACTCCAAACTACCCTCCGTTGGGGTGACACAACATACTTCATCATCTTTACAGCAAGAAAATACCAATACAGCAAATAGGGAAAGTGTGAGTAATTTTTTCATAATAAAAATGTAACATCGTCAGCCTGACGGTGAGTAGTAAATGTGCCGTCTGGCAGACGGCGTTACGTTATCGAATACTAAATATTTCGGGCGTATTATTTACAATTTTTTCAATAATCAAATTATCGTCATCTGCCGCAAAATCAATGCCGTCAAATAGAAGCAGATAGTCCACATTCATTTGAATTTCGACATCAAAACTTCGGTCAAGACTAAATGTATCTTGGAGTGTAATGGTTGCTAAATTGTTGTTTCCCAATACATTAAAAATTTGAGATGTTGTATCCTCTGCTGCGATAAGGCTCAGGTCAATTTGTTGAAAAGCATATCCTTCGTCAGCACTCACATACACCGTGTCTTCTTGGACACCAAGCGGATGTCCTTCGGGCATTTGGTCGGGGTCGGCAGCATTGGCGGCGGCATCAAGACCTACATTAAAAGTGACACCTGTGAAATCTCCGTACCCCGCTACATCACCAACTTCGTAGGAAAAACTGTTCAATTCGGCAAGTGTATAATTATCTTCGACGACTTCGCCGGATGGTTCGAGTGTAATCGTATCTGTTACGCCAATAAGCGTATTATCGGTCTGTATAAGTTTTACATCCGAAATAAAAAAGCGGATGTCATCTAACCGAAAGCGCGTTGTCCCCACATCGCTATAAAAAGAATCGGTATCAATGCTGTTGAAAAATCTCAGGTCGATTTTGGGATATTCGCAGCACGTCTCCACACAATCTCTGTCGGCTCCGGGAGCAAAATTGGAAGCATCGGGGTCAAGACAGCCTTCCTCCCTCATGCAAGAGGAGAGAAACAAAATGCTGAATGTCAGTAGTAGCAGAATTGGCAGGTTGTTCATCATTTTATAAACGAATCACGATTCAAGGAATTGCGAATTACAAAACTATTTTTCTTTTTGCTCAAAAAATTTGTGCAGCTTGTTATTCCAACGGGTGACCATCTTTAGGGCATCTTTCGGAGTGATGGTGTTCGAAGACAACTTGGCGAGAACGCCGGCACTACGTTGAAAATAAGGGAAAGGCGGCAGCAATCGTTTCGCATTTTTATCACTGATAATCAGCCCTTTGATACGTGACGTCTTGTCGTTTTCCAATTCACTGAAATCTGCAAGGAAAATGATTTTACCTTCTATTATATCGGCTGCAACGGCGTTGCCCTCAGCGTCTGTGAGACAACTGAGTGAATAATCATTTTGTAGAGAATTGGTACAAGTATCGGGCATAAAGTAGATAGCAGAAAAATCATAACCCTCTGCAAATGCACGCTTCAATTTGTCATTTTGCTGCTCTGCGGATGCTTTGATGTCGGGTAAGGTGCGCTCGCGAATGCGTTTTTTACTGGTTTCGCTCGTATTGGGGTTGTTGAGAATATTTTCCAGTTTTTTGATGGCTCTGTCATTCGTTTTTAGCCTAAAAATCAGCACGCCGTCTTTGAGTTCGTTGATTTGCTTACGCGCTTGCATTTCGCGTTGGTTGGGAGTGAAATTTTCAGCTTCTACATTTACGGGATCGATTATATCTTGATTGTAAACGATATTTGAAAAGAGCAATAAAGCGATGAGGGCTAATAGATTTTTCATAGTTTTCGTATTGCACAGGCGATTTATTGATTTTGAAAAAATATTCGTTCCATATCGGCAGGGTTGAAACCCTGCGCTTTTGTGATGTACATGTTAGTTTCGCAAAAGCGGT
>JAHDEO010000647.1 GCA_020628725.1 Saprospiraceae bacterium | reverse complement strand
CTTAAATTAATAATTTCGCAAATTTCTGCTACAAAAAATTTAAACACGCTCTTAATAAGATAAGCAGGCAAATATTTTTTAGACTCATGTTAAAAAAAATACGTAACGGAAGCTTTAGCTGCCGTGAAAAGATGGCGACTTTAGTCGCTATTCTCAAATCAAATACTTAGAGAAATCTACGATTTCATTTTACGCGGCAACTAAAGTTTCCGCTACGTGGTGCGTGATTTAAATTCTGCACAAACGATACCCGTTGCTACCGCAGCATTGAGTGATTCGGCATTTCCGTAGGCAGGAATTTTTATTTTATGTGTAATAAATGATTCAATTTCAGGGCGAATACCGCGCCCTTCATTTCCAATGACGATAAAGCCTTTTTGTGTTAATTGGGTGTCGTACATATTTTCTCCATCCAAAAAAGTACCGTATGCAGGTAGCTCGTTCCATCTTTCAAAAATTGAATTGGCATCCGTTTGAATTATCTTTACGCGTAAGAATGCACCCATTGTGGCTTGTACCACTTTCGGATTATACACATCCACACATTGTAGACAAAAAACATGTTCGATACCAAACCAATCGGCAGTGCGGAGGATGCTACCCATATTACCGGGGTCTTGGATATTATCAAGTACGAGAGAAAGGCTTTTTGCGATGTGTTTATCGTTTAATTTTGGATTTGGAATTTCCAATACGCATAGTACGCGATTGGGTGTGGTGAGGCTTGAAATCGTTTTCAATTCGCGCTCATCGACTTGCGTGATTTGGTCGCGATGACGGGTGAGTAGCGGCGCATGTTCCTTCAACCAACTTTCGACGGCATAAATGGAATGAATCTTGAATTGACCATTTGTGAGGATTTCCAAGACCATTTTATCCCCTTCAACGAGAAATTTGTTATACTTTTGGCGAAATTTCTTCTTTTGTAAGGCGTTTATAAATTTGATGTTATTTTTTGACAACATTTGTTGTAGTGATGAATGTTGAATGATGAACAATGAATGTTGAAAACTACTAAAAATCAACGGTTAAAAAATACAAACCAACAGCGAGGGGCAAGATACGAAACGTTTGTCGGTAATCAACAAGATTGCGATAAGGTGCGGATTTTTTTCCACCCCCTGCGCCCCCTCCAAAGGGGGATATACAAACGGATGGAATTTCTTCTCACCTTTTGGAGCAAATACTCACACTCTAATCTCCCCCTTTGGAGGGGGCTGGGGGGTGGACTCTTGATACTTGCACTCATACTTACCTCAGCTTGCAATACCGTCAAACATTTAGAAGAAGACCAAGTCCTTTTGGGCGAAAATATCATCGAATTTGACCAAGATATTAAAACTGAAAAACGCCGCCAACTCGCCTACGAACTCTCCACTGTCAATCGTCAACAGCCAAACACCAAATTTATCGGCGTCTTCCGCACGAGGCTATGGATGTATTTTAATTCACAGAAAGGTAAACAGACTAAATTCAAAAAATGGATACAACGCAGCATAGCCGAACCGCCCTCCCTTTTCGATGAAAAACAAGCTGAAAAAACCGCAGAATCCATGCAGTATTACCTCAATAATAAAGGTTATTTTAATGCAGAAGTTACGGTCAGTAATAATCGAAAAACACCCGAAGAAATCAAAAAAAATAAGCGACAAAAAACCGTCGATGTGACTTACATGGTCAATACCCGAAAAATCTATCGTGTGGACAGCACTTCCTTTGATATTGCTCAAAATGACATCTACCAAATCGTAGATTCGACTTATAATAAAACCTTTCTAAAAGAAGGCGCGCCTATAGATAATAAGCTCTTTGACAGGGAAAAAAATCGTATTACCAACGAACTTCGCAATCGCGGTTATGCTTTTTTCTATCCAAATTATATCAGATACCTTTCTTACGATAGCCTTAATTATCAAGCAGATGTCACCACCAGAATCTTACCACCAACCGACAGTACACAGCACGAAGCTTACACGATTGACGATATTTATATTTTCCCTGATTACTATCCGGGCAGTACCGAAATTCCAACCTACGATACACTCGAAACAGCAGGTTTCAAATTTGTGATTAATAAGAAAATAGGGCTTCGCAAAAAGCCGATTTTGGATGCTATTTTTCTCAAAAAAGGCAAACTGTACAACCAAATTGACTACGACGATACGGCGCGAAAATTAGATGATTTAGGTATTTACAAATTCATCTCCGTACAACTTTCCAAACCCAAACCCGGCAACAAAGTCGATGCTTACATCCTACTCACACCTCACAAAAAAATGGCATTGGGTTACGATGTCGAAGTGAATACGGATAATGACGGTATCATGGGAACCGCATTGAGCCTCAGTTATCGCAATCGTAACCTGCTCAAGGGCGCAGAAGTACTCCGTGTCAATGGCAATTTTGGGCTGGATTTTTTGCTGCGTCCCTTGCCCGACCAAAGGCGTTTTACGGGTAGAGATTTGGGCTTGGAAACCGAACTGTATCTCCCCAAGTTCCTTGTACCATTTCGCCTGCGCGATATTACGCGCCGCAATGACCCGCGTACACGTTTTGCACTGAATTACAACTACTTTGATAGGATAGAATTTTTCAGAAGTCAGCTTTTTGCTGCTTCTTTTGGTTATGAATGGAATGAGACATTTACCAAAAAACATCGCATCAATCCTGTTAGCGTTAATTATTTTCAGGTAGATTCCATCCAGACTGCTTTTCAGGTAATACTTGATAATAATACTTATTTACAAAACAGTTTTACTAATCAACTTTTTCCCGGCATCACCTATGATTACACCTATACAGGCATCAAAAAACCAAATGGCAGTTCGTGGTTTTTTCAAGGAAAAGCAGAAACAGCAG
>JAHDEO010000104.1 GCA_020628725.1 Saprospiraceae bacterium | reverse complement strand
TAAAAAGACTATATGAGAAATTCTTTAAGTTCAAGTACAAGTATCAAACTCAAGTTCAAGTTTTATAGTAGGATTTGGCTTTGCCAAATCCCGTAACTTGCACTTGCACTTGACTCTTGCGCTTGAACTTGATTATGCCCCACAAGACAAACATCCATCATCCATGCTACAAGAAGCTCCCTCACTCATCTGCATCTCCACTTCTCCGGTCTGTGTTTGCTGTGTCTTCAAAGTACCATCTTCCGTCTCCGCATTATCAAACTTCCGCTGATGCTCTTGCTTCAAAGTAAACTTAATCGGATCCACAGCCGCCTTAGAGCGCAAGTAATACATCCCCGTTTTCAACCCTTTCTGCCAAGCATAAAAGTGCATAGAAGAAAGTTTCGCGAAGTTCGGATTCTCCACAAACAGGTTCATACTCTGACTCTGACAGATGTACGCCCCTCTATCCGCTGCCATATCAATAATGACTTTTTGCTTGATTTCGTAAGCCGTTTTATATAAGTCTTTCAAGTCTTGCGGCACATCGGGAAAGTCTTGGATTGAGCCATTGGCAGCCATCAGGCGTTGCTTCATATCGTCGTTCCACAAGTTGAGTCGGATGAGGTCGTGGAGCAAATGTTTGTTCACCACCACATACTCGCCAGACAAGGTGCGGCGTGTGTAAATATTTGACGTATAAGGTTCAAAACATTCGTTATTACCTAATATTTGCGAAGTAGAAGCCGTCGGCATCGGCGCAAGCAAGAGACTGTTTCGGAGTCCGTGCTTCTTGATGTCCTTTTTCAATTTCGCCCAATCCCAACGGTCGGTCGGAGTCACGCCCCACATATCATATTGCAATTGACCTTCACTCGCCGGAGAACCCTTGAAGGACTCATACGCACCTGCCACTTTCGCCTGTTCGCAAGACTCGGTAAGCGCAGCAAAGTAAATCGTCTCAAAAATTTCGCGGTTCAATTTCGCCGCTTCCGGGCTATCAAACGGAAAACGCATCATAATAAAGGCATCCGCCAAACCCTGTACCCCAATTCCAATCGGACGATGCTTCATATTTGAATTTCTCGCCTCCTCAATCGGGTAATAATTCACATCAATGACCTTATTCAAATTGCGGGTCACGATACGCGCTACTCGGTACAATTCATCGAAATCATACTTGCCTTTTTCCACAAATTTAGCCAGCGAAATCGAAGCCAAATTGCAAACCGCTACCTCATCTTTCGAGGTATATTCCATGATTTCCGTACACAAATTACTGGAGCGAATCGTCCCCAAATTCTTCTGATTCGACTTCTTATTTGCCGCGTCTTTGTACAGCATGTATGGCGTACCCGTCTCCACTTGCGACTCCAAAATCGCAAACCACAATTCCTGCGCTTTCACCGTTCGGCGTGCCTTCCCTTCCTTTTCATATTTATGGTATAATGCCTCAAATTCGCCCCCATACGTCTCATGCAATCGCGGACATTCATTTGGACAAAACAGCGACCACTCGCCGTCCGCTTTCACGCGCTCCATAAAGAGGTCGGGCATCCACATCGCATAGAACAAATCTCGCGCACGTTGTTCCTCCTTGCCATGATTCTTTTTCAAATCCAAAAACTCAAAAATATCTGCGTGCCAGGGTTCCAAATACACCGCAAATGCGCCCTTGCGTTTACCGCCGCCTTGATCGACATATCGAGCTGTATCATTATACACTCGCAGCATCGGTACGATACCATTTGAGCTACCGCCCGTGCCTTTGATATAGCTGCCTTTCGCCCGCACATTATGAATACTCAAACCAATACCTCCGGCAGATTGCGAGATTTTCGCACAGCGAGAAAGCGTCTCAAAAATCCCCGAAATCGAATCCTCTGTCATGCTCAACAAAAAGCAACTACTCAACTGCGGACGCGGCGTTCCGGCATTGAATAGGGTAGGCGTGGCATGGATAAACCACTTTTGCGACATCATATTATAAGTCTCAATCGCTGCCTCAATATCTTCGCCATGAATCCCCACTGCAGCACGCATGAGCATCTGTTGCGGACGCTCGACCACTCGCCCATCCATACGCAGGAGGTACGAGCGTTCGAGCGTTTTAAAGCCGAAAAAATCGAAACTATAATCGCGGTCATAAATGAGCGCAGAATCCAGTTTGTCGGCATGTTTCATAATAAGTGCATGGGTGGCCTCGCTAATCAAATTGGCACGTTCGCCTGTCTCCGGGTCAATGTAATTATAGAGCGCATCAATCGTTTGTGAAAAGGATTTATCGGTATTTTTATGCAAATTCGACACCGCAATCCGCGCTGCCAATCGCGCATAATCCGGGTGATTCGGTGCCATCGTCGCTGCCGTTTCTGCTGCGAGATTATCCAACTCCGTAGTCGTCACCCCGTCGTACAAACCCTGTATGACTTTCTTCGCAATTTCAATGTCCGATACGTGATTGGCATCCAATCCGTAACATAATTTCTTAACTCTTGCAGTGATTTTGTCGAAACTCACCGCTTCGCGTTTTCCGCTTCTTTTGATTACATGCATAATTTCTCCGTTTTTAACTGTACGGGCGATTTCAATCGCCACGTTAGCGAAATTTATAGTTTGTTTGAACCGTACAGGCTGCTTTAGCTGCCTTCGGGCGCAAGCCCGAAACAAGTCCCAAAGGGGCGATATATGATAACGTAGGGTGTCAACCCTACGAAAAAAAATCTTTCAAAAACACCAAAGTCCCAAAGGGGCGAAATAAATTTGAACTTGAACTTGAACTTGAACTTGAACTTGAACTTGAACTTGAACTTGAACTTTCTTTGGGCGCATCCCCTCCCGTTGGTCGGGGTCGGGCTATCCGGCACTCTCTCCACTCCGCTATCGCTTCGTTCCGTTCAGACAACACCTCCTATCCCTTGCGCGGGCAAACCCTCGTACCGACTGCTTTAGCTGCCGACGGGCGTAAGCCCGAAAACACTGTACTGACGACTTTAGCCGTCAAGTGATGACCCCGCGACGGCTAAAGTCGTCGGTACGGGTAGCTCAAAAATCTATCGTCTCGAAGTGTCAGCATGTCCGCACCTCTAAAAGCAAATCGTCATTCCGCACTTGATGCGGAATCTGTTACGTCTCGGCACGATGTCAGACAGGTGCTTCTGTTTAAAATGCTGCTAAAAACCACACAGATACCGCATCACGGTGCGGTATGACGGGTTGATTTTTAGGGTGTTGTTGAGGTAAGTATTTCAAAAATCTATCGTCATCGTACAGGCGATTTCAATCGCCATGTGTCTCGTGTTGACATGGCGATTGAAATCGCCTGTACGGTTTTCGGCAGCTAAAGCAGCCGGTACGAGTAGCTCAAAAATCTATCGTCTTGCTGAACTTGTTTCAGCATCTCCCGGACGGTGGACATCGTAGCTTTTGCTCAACATCGCGCCCTGTCACTTGGGAGATTCCGAAGCGAGTTCGGAATGACGGTTTATTTTTTAATTTATATAACTGAAGCTATCAATTTCCACTGCTACTTCCACGTTGTCTACACAACTTTGCACACGAGAAGAATAGTTGTCGGCAGAATAAAAATCATCATTATTGATATGTAAATTAGTTATTTCTGACATAAAAATACATCACCAATTTTCATTTCTATCTGTACTCAATCCACTATTGGATTCGCCCCCATATTGAAAAAATAATGTTTGATATTTATCATTTTTCTTTCCAAGTACATGCGGAGACATTAATCTTATTTTATTCTTATATGTGAATGTAACTGACTTATTATTCAGTATTGCTTGTTTGATTATATCGTAATTAACCATGTTTATATTTTTTTGATTAGTTAACACTTAATAGCTCATGTCTATTTTCGAGGTTAGGTGTTTTCTCCAATTCTTTTTCAATTTCTAACTTCCTATTCATCGCAACTTCGTATTTTTCTATTAATTCTTGAGAAGGGGTATTCCCACAACAAGAACTAAAATGTGGAATATCAAGTGCGTCAAGTTCATTAGTCAAATCATCGCGTCTCTGTACAATTTCATTGTGTATCACAATTATCTCATTAGCTAATAATCTCGAATGTTTGTGAACTGAAACAATTGCGATATCACATTTATTATCATTTGTTATTTCCTTTAATTCTACCAGTAAAGCAGTTAAAAGATTGTAAATTTTATAGACTCGGTTAATCATGTTGGAAGATAAGTATATCTGAAATTTAACTATATCATTTTGTATCTCGCTGAGTTTTGATTGAAACTCATTAATAGCTTTATCAATACAATCATAATCTACACATCTACCTGATAAAGAAATATGTAGTTTCTGAACTTCAAATAGGATTTTAATTAGAGAAGAATGTACTACAACTTCGTGATTTTTTCTTTCTAATTTTGATTTATACTTTTCTTCAAGTCGTTTGTTTTCTTCTATTTTCTTTAACTCATAATTTTGCTCAAGAACTCTATTTTTTCTATTATATCTATTGGTTAGCCATAATATCAAAATTGGTAGTACAACAGGGGTGCCGATAGCTTTAATAAAATCAATGGCATGGATTATTAAATTTTCACTCATATTTTTTTTGAATTTTAATGTGATAAATATTGATTATTAGTTTTTGTTGGTGAATGAGTGGTTTTCAAATATAGTTGCTAAAGATTTTATAGTTTGTTTTTACTCTATGTTATTATTCTCTAAAAATCCTCATCCAACGAAAACACCTGCTTCTCCTTCTCCGCCATCACGCCCGCTTTTTGGTAATCCCCGACGCGCTTTTCAAAGAAATTGGTTTTGCCTTGCAGGGAAATCATATCCATCCACGGGAATGGATTTTCTACGTTATATATCTTGTCATTACCGAGTTGTGCGAGTAGGCGGTCGGCGACAAATTCGATGTATTGGCACATCAGTTCGGCGTTCATACCGATGAGGCTGACGGGGAGTGCGTCCGACACAAATTCTTTTTCCATTTCCACTGCATCGGCGATGATACCGCGTACCGTTTCTTTTGGTAACTTGTTCTGAATGTGTTGATTATACAGCAAGCAAGCGAAATCGCAGTGCATCCCTTCATCGCGCGAGATAAGTTCGTTGGAGAAGGTCAAGCCGGGCATCAAGCCGCGTTTTTTGAGCCAAAAAATAGAACAAAACGACCCCGAAAAGAAAATCCCTTCCACCGCAGCAAAGGCGATGATACGCTCTGCAAAGGAGCCGTTTTCTATCCAGCGCAATGCCCAATCGGCTTTCTTTTTCACGCAGTCGAGCGTTTCTATAGCGTTGAACAGGTAGTCTTTTTCTTTGGTGTCTTTGATGTAAGTGTCAATGAGTAGCGAGTAGGTTTCGGAGTGGATATTTTCCATCATAATCTGGAAGCCGTAGAAGAATTTTGCTTCCGTATATTGGACTTCCGCGACGAAGTTTTCCGCCAAATTTTCATTTACAATCCCATCACTCGCCGCAAAAAACGCCAAGACGTGCTTGATGAAATGTCGCTCATTGTCGCTGAGATTCGCCCAGTCGGTGAGGTCTTGCGAGAGGTCAATTTCCTCTGCCGTCCAAAAGCTGGCTTCTGATTTTTTGTAGAATTGCCAAATGTCGTCGTGCTGTATCGGAAATAATACAAATCGGTTGGGATTGTCCATTAAAATCGGCTCGTTGTGCATCGTGGTCATTTACTTTTTTCAATGAACCACTAAGGACACGAAGGGCACGAAAACCAAATTAACGTAAAAGAACACAAAGGATATAAAGAAATTTTTTAGTTTCCTTTTGCGTTTGCTTGGCTTTTAGTGTTCTTAGTGTTCTTAGTGGTTAATATTTTTAGACAATATAGTCACCCGTTCCATTCGCATGACGGACTGGAAGTCCGTGTTACGTAAATGGAGTTACCCATAAAGCATCTTGCGATGTTTAAGAGTAAAAGCTAGGTTTGGGCAAGCATCTGTTTTTGACGGCTACCCGTCCCGTACTTGATTCGGGAAAGTCATCGGTACAGTTATGTTAGCTTACCATAGAGATTGAAGATTGATGATAGATAAAACAGACGTTTTATCTTTAAAACTCAAGCGAAGCTAATCATTGCTTTAGATTGTAAACACAAAGTTAATAGGTGTTTAGGTTTCATACAAATGAAGTTTTCCACATTTGAGCGATTGTTGTGGATAACTTTTTTAAGTAGCTGTTTTTCAGCGATTTAATTTTGTTAACAATTGTTATTAACAATGTTGATAACTTTTGTTGATAATTTTTAAAATATCATCAAATTAAGGAAAAGTGACAGGCATTTACGGTGGACGTTTACGCTTCATTCACGCAGGGTTGAAACCCTACGCTCTTGTGATATTCACATTAGATTCGCAAAAGCGATGGGTTTTAACCCATCGTGAATCCCGTCAAAACAACTGCCTACGCCGAAAAAACCACGCTAAAATAACAGAAAGCACCAAAGAGACCACCAAAATAATTGGGAAGGCAGGCACCCATTCTTCGATACCGTTTTTGATGTTCATTCCGAAAAAACTGGCTACAAGCGTCGGCACCATAAGAATGATAGTAACAAGGGTGAGGCGTTGGATGACCATATTGAGGTTGTTGGAGATGATGGAAGCGAAGGCGTTCATCGTACCGCTTAGGATGGAGGCATAGACGTTTGCCATTTCGTTTGCTTGGGAGTTGTCGATAACGATGTCGTCAAGCAGGTCAACGAGGTCTTCGTCGTCGCGGATTTGGAGGAAATCGGTGCGCTTCATTTTCATCATCAACAGGTCATTGGCACTAAGCGAGGTGACGAAATAGACCAAACTTTTTTCGATGCTAAGGAGTTGTTTGAGTTGGGCATTGCTGCTGGATTCGTACAACTCTTTTTCTATCTGATAGCGTCTATTATTGAGGTCTTTGAGGCAGTTGAGGAAGTAATACACGTTTTGTTCGAGGATTTTGAGGACGAAATCTTCGCGTTCGGAAGGGTTGAAATTTTTAATTTTATTATCTAAAAAACGTTGTAATACAGGATTTTCAAACGCCGTAATCGTCAATACATAATCACTCGCCAAAATAATCCCAATCGGTACGGTGATATAAGTGGCGGCGTTAATGGCATCACTATTGTTGGGGGTAGGCGTATTGAGGACGATGAGGCGCACGCCGTCTTCGCGCTCATAACGTGAGCGTTCGTCAATATCGAGCGAGTCGGTCAGGAAGTCGAGCGGAATGTCGAGTTGTTGCGATACACTTTCGAGTTCCGCCTGCGTAAACGGCGGCGCAATGTGCATCCAACACAAAGGCGCACGACTGTCCAACTCACGGAGTTTGCCATTTTCTTTTTGGTAATATTTAATCATGTGTTGCGGTGTTTTTGTGTCGTGGTGTCGTAGTATTATTGTGTTGTGGTGGGCGTGGTTGGTTTTATTGTGCTGTAGTTTCGCGGTATCGTTGTGTTGTAGTGGAATCTTAACCACAACACAATGATACAACAACATTACAACACTAATTGATGCAAAAATACTACAACACAACGACACTACAACACAACGACACAATTTTTTAGTTGCTAAATAAAACTTACTTTTGTCGGAAATAGGACGAGAGAGGCGAGTTCTCTCCTAACATCATCAAAATATGCGTTTTATATACTTATTTTTTTGTTTAATACCCTTAATGACAAATGCCCAAACAACTATCGTGGCAGGACCCATGCTCGGACACCAAACGGATAGTACGGCAACCATTTGGTTATTGGTAAAAGGTATCCCGCACGCGGCATCGCCGATGGGAGAGGCGGCGAAGTTTGAAATGCCTTCATCACCTGAGTTGGAATTGATGCTCACCGACCTGAAATCAAAAGGCTACGATAAGGTCAAATATAAGCTGCAAGACCGCATGGTACAAGAGTACAAAACGGTACGCATCAATTTGAAAAGGACTGAACCTGTGGAGGAAGAACCGGAAAAAATTATGCGTAATTTTTCTTTCTTGACGGGCTCGTGTGCGTTTCCTTTTCCGTATAAAGGGATGAAAGGAAAGAACCGCGATTTTATCTTTAAAAGCATGACCGAAACGCCGTCTGATTTTATGATTTGGTTAGGCGATAATACGTATTACCTTGATAAAGAGTGGAAATCGTATGATAAGATGTTTTTGAAGAATGTAAAAATGCGCCGCAATAAATACATCAACGAGTTTATGCAGACGCGCCCACAGTATGCGATTTGGGACGACCACGATTACGGACCAAATAATAGCGACAGTACTTATGCTTTGAAAGACACTTCCTTGCAAGTTTTCCAAGATTTTTGGGCAAATCCATATTACGGCAAAAAGAAAACACCCGGAAATTATTCGCATTTTCGGTATGAAGATGCAGAGTTTTTCTTGTTGGATGCGCGTTATTATCGTTCGAAAAAGAAGGATGAAATGTTTGGTGAGGCGCAAATGAAGTGGCTCAAAAAACGACTTAAAAAATCTGATGCTAATTTTAAACTCATCATCGCGGGTACGCAGATGCTACCTACGGAAGTACGTGGTGAGTGTTGGCAAGATTTTAAAGATGAACGAAAGGATTTTCTTGATTTCTTGAAAGAAGAGGAAATAACGGGCGTTATATTTTTGAGCGGTGACAGGCATTACACAGAGTTGAATTTTGATTATCGAAAAAAGACTTATCCGCTATACGAATTTACCTGCTCACCACTTACAAGCCTCGGCAATCCAACCGGACGTATGAAAAATAAAATGCGTAGCAAACGCTCGCTTTACATGAAACAGAATTATGGCAGAGTCAGCTTTGCAGGAGAAGAACATGAACGGGAATGTACGATTGAAGTGTTTGATAATGAGGGGTTTTTGGTGTGGAGTTATGTGATTCCTTTGAGTGACCTTCGGTAAAGTCGATGGTCGATGGTCGATAGGTGGACGCGAGGCTGGTTTTAGCCTGTTCACTATAAATCGTCCATAGAGCATTATAGCGAAAAATTTCCTCATCACAAAAGCACGGGGTTTAAACCCCGTGCTTTTGTGATGAGGAAATTTTTCGCTATAATGCTCTATGGACGATTTATAGTGAACAGGCTAAAACCAGCCTCGCGTCCACCTATCGACCATCGACCATCGACTTTACCGAAGGTCACTCAAAGGAATCACATAACTCCACACCAAAAACCCCTCATTATCAAACACTTCAATCGTACATTCCCGTTCATGTTCTTCTCCTGCAAAGCTGACTCTGCCATAATTCTGTTTCATGTAAAGCGAGCGTTTGCTACGCATTTTATTTTTCATACGTCCGGTTGGATTGCCGAGGCTTGTAAGTGGTGAGCAGGTAAATTCGTATAGCGGATAAGTCTTTTTTCGATAATCAAAATTCAACTCTGTGTAATGCCTGTCACCGCTCAAAAATATAACGCCCGTTATTTCCTCTTCTTTCAAGAAATCAAGAAAATCCTTTCGTTCATCTTTAAAATCTTGCCAACACTCACCACGTACTTCCGTAGGTAGCATCTGCGTACCCGCGATGATGAGTTTAAAATTAGCATCAGATTTTTTAAGTCGTTTTTTGAGCCACTTCATTTGCGCCTCACCAAACATTTCATCCTTCTTTTTCGAACGATAATAACGCGCATCCAACAAGAAAAACTCTGCATCTTCATACCGAAAATGCGAATAATTTCCGGGTGTTTTCTTTTTGCCGTAATATGGATTTGCCCAAAAATCTTGGAAAACTTGCAAGGAAGTGTCTTTCAAAGCATAAGTACTGTCGCTATTATTTGGTCCGTAATCGTGGTCGTCCCAAATCGCATACTGTGGGCGCGTCTGCATAAACTCGTTGATGTATTTATTGCGGCGCATTTTTACATTCTTCAAAAACATCTTATCATACGATTTCCACTCTTTATCAAGGTAATACGTATTATCGCCTAACCAAATCATAAAATCAGACGGCGTTTCGGTCATGCTTTTAAAGATAAAATCGCGGTTCTTTCCTTTCATCCCTTTATACGGAAAAGGAAACGCACACGAGCCCGTCAAGAAAGAAAAATTACGCATAATTTTTTCCGGTTCTTCCTCCACAGGTTCAGTCCTTTTCAAATTGATGCGTACCGTTTTGTACTCTTGTACCATGCGGTCTTGCAGCTTATATTTGACCTTATCGTAGCCTTTTGATTTCAGGTCGGTGAGCATCAATTCCAACTCAGGTGATGAAGGCATTTCAAACTTCGCCGCCTCTCCCATCGGCGATGCCGCGTGCGGGATACCTTTTACCAATAACCAAATGGTTGCCGTACTATCCGTTTGGTGTCCGAGCATGGGTCCTGCCACGATAGTTGTTTGGGCATTTGTCATTAAGGGTATTAAACAAAAAAATAAGTATATAAAACGCATATTTTGATGATGTTAGGAGAGAACTCGCCTCTCTCGTCCTATTTCCGACAAAAGTAAGTTTTATTTAGCAACTAAAAAATTGTGTCGTTGTGTTGTAGTGTCGTTGTGTTGTAGTATTTTTGCATCAATTAGTGTTGTAATGTTGTTGTATCATTGTGTTGTGGTTAAGATTCCACTACAACACAACGATACCGCGAAACTACAGCACAATAAAACCAACCACGCCCACCACAACACAATAATACTACGACACCACGACACAAAAACACCGCAACACATGATTAAATATTACCAAAAAGAAAATGGCAAACTCCGTGAGTTGGACAGTCGTGCGCCTTTGTGTTGGATGCACATTGCGCCGCCGTTTACGCAGGCGGAACTCGAAAGTGTATCGCAACAACTCGACATTCCGCTCGACTTCCTGACCGACTCGCTCGATATTGACGAACGCTCACGTTATGAGCGCGAAGACGGCGTGCGCCTCATCGTCCTCAATACGCCTACCCCCAACAATAGTGATGCCATTAACGCCGCCACTTATATCACCGTACCGATTGGGATTATTTTGGCGAGTGATTATGTATTGACGATTACGGCGTTTGAAAATCCTGTATTACAACGTTTTTTAGATAATAAAATTAAAAATTTCAACCCTTCCGAACGCGAAGATTTCGTCCTCAAAATCCTCGAACAAAACGTGTATTACTTCCTCAACTGCCTCAAAGACCTCAATAATAGACGCTATCAGATAGAAAAAGAGTTGTACGAATCCAGCAGCAATGCCCAACTCAAACAACTCCTTAGCATCGAAAAAAGTTTGGTCTATTTCGTCACCTCGCTTAGTGCCAATGACCTGTTGATGATGAAAATGAAGCGCACCGATTTCCTCCAAATCCGCGACGACGAAGACCTCGTTGACCTGCTTGACGACATCGTTATCGACAACTCCCAAGCAAACGAAATGGCAAACGTCTATGCCTCCATCCTAAGCGGTACGATGAACGCCTTCGCTTCCATCATCTCCAACAACCTCAATATGGTCATCCAACGCCTCACCCTTGTTACTATCATTCTTATGGTGCCGACGCTTGTAGCCAGTTTTTTCGGAATGAACATCAAAAACGGTATCGAAGAATGGGTGCCTGCCTTCCCAATTATTTTGGTGGTCTCTTTGGTGCTTTCTGTTATTTTAGCGTGGTTTTTTCGGCGTAGGCAGTTGTTTTGACGGGATTCACGATGGGTTAAAACCCATCGCTTTTGCGAATCTAATGTGAATATCACAAGAGCGTAGGGTTTCAACCCTGCGTGAATGAAGCGTAAACGTCCACCGTAAATGCCTGTCACTTTTCCTTAATTTGATGATATTTTAAAAATTATCAACAAAAGTTATCAACATTGTTAATAACAATTGTTAACAAAATTAAATCGCTGAAAAACAGCTACTTAAAAAAGTTATCCACAACAATCGCTCAAATGTGGAAAACTTCATTTGTATGAAACCTAAACACCTATTAACTTTGTGTTTACAATCTAAAGCAATGATTAGCTTCGCTTGAGTTTTAAAGATAAAACGTCTGTTTTATCTATCATCAATCTTCAATCTCTATGGTAAGCTAACATAACTGTACCGATGACTTTCCCGAATCAAGTACGGGACGGGTAGCCGTCAAAAACAGATGCTTGCCCAAACCTAGCTTTTACTCTTAAACATCGCAAGATGCTTTATGGGTAACTCCATTTACGTAACACGGACTTCCAGTCCGTCATGCGAATGGAACGGGTGACTATATTGTCTAAAAATATTAACCACTAAGAACACTAAGAACACTAAAAGCCAAGCAAACGCAAAAGGAAACTAAAAAATTTCTTTATATCCTTTGTGTTCTTTTACGTTAATTTGGTTTTCGTGCCCTTCGTGTCCTTAGTGGTTCATTGAAAAAAGTAAATGACCACGATGCACAACGAGCCGATTTTAATGGACAATCCCAACCGATTTGTATTATTTCCGATACAGCACGACGACATTTGGCAATTCTACAAAAAATCAGAAGCCAGCTTTTGGACGGCAGAGGAAATTGACCTCTCGCAAGACCTCACCGACTGGGCGAATCTCAGCGACAATGAGCGACATTTCATCAAGCACGTCTTGGCGTTTTTTGCGGCGAGTGATGGGATTGTAAATGAAAATTTGGCGGAAAACTTCGTCGCGGAAGTCCAATATACGGAAGCAAAATTCTTCTACGGCTTCCAGATTATGATGGAAAATATCCACTCCGAAACCTACTCGCTACTCATTGACACTTACATCAAAGACACCAAAGAAAAAGACTACCTGTTCAACGCTATAGAAACGCTCGACTGCGTGAAAAAGAAAGCCGATTGGGCATTGCGCTGGATAGAAAACGGCTCCTTTGCAGAGCGTATCATCGCCTTTGCTGCGGTGGAAGGGATTTTCTTTTCGGGGTCGTTTTGTTCTATTTTTTGGCTCAAAAAACGCGGCTTGATGCCCGGCTTGACCTTCTCCAACGAACTTATCTCGCGCGATGAAGGGATGCACTGCGATTTCGCTTGCTTGCTGTATAATCAACACATTCAGAACAAGTTACCAAAAGAAACGGTACGCGGTATCATCGCCGATGCAGTGGAAATGGAAAAAGAATTTGTGTCGGACGCACTCCCCGTCAGCCTCATCGGTATGAACGCCGAACTGATGTGCCAATACATCGAATTTGTCGCCGACCGCCTACTCGCACAACTCGGTAATGACAAGATATATAACGTAGAAAATCCATTCCCGTGGATGGATATGATTTCCCTGCAAGGCAAAACCAATTTCTTTGAAAAGCGCGTCGGGGATTACCAAAAAGCGGGCGTGATGGCGGAGAAGGAGAAGCAGGTGTTTTCGTTGGATGAGGATTTTTAGAGAATAATAACATAGAGTAAAAACAAACTATAAAATCTTTAGCAACTATATTTGAAAACCACTCATTCACCAACAAAAACTAATAATCAATATTTATCACATTAAAATTCAAAAAAAATATGAGTGAAAATTTAATAATCCATGCCATTGATTTTATTAAAGCTATCGGCACCCCTGTTGTACTACCAATTTTGATATTATGGCTAACCAATAGATATAATAGAAAAAATAGAGTTCTTGAGCAAAATTATGAGTTAAAGAAAATAGAAGAAAACAAACGACTTGAAGAAAAGTATAAATCAAAATTAGAAAGAAAAAATCACGAAGTTGTAGTACATTCTTCTCTAATTAAAATCCTATTTGAAGTTCAGAAACTACATATTTCTTTATCAGGTAGATGTGTAGATTATGATTGTATTGATAAAGCTATTAATGAGTTTCAATCAAAACTCAGCGAGATACAAAATGATATAGTTAAATTTCAGATATACTTATCTTCCAACATGATTAACCGAGTCTATAAAATTTACAATCTTTTAACTGCTTTACTGGTAGAATTAAAGGAAATAACAAATGATAATAAATGTGATATCGCAATTGTTTCAGTTCACAAACATTCGAGATTATTAGCTAATGAGATAATTGTGATACACAATGAAATTGTACAGAGACGCGATGATTTGACTAATGAACTTGACGCACTTGATATTCCACATTTTAGTTCTTGTTGTGGGAATACCCCTTCTCAAGAATTAATAGAAAAATACGAAGTTGCGATGAATAGGAAGTTAGAAATTGAAAAAGAATTGGAGAAAACACCTAACCTCGAAAATAGACATGAGCTATTAAGTGTTAACTAATCAAAAAAATATAAACATGGTTAATTACGATATAATCAAACAAGCAATACTGAATAATAAGTCAGTTACATTCACATATAAGAATAAAATAAGATTAATGTCTCCGCATGTACTTGGAAAGAAAAATGATAAATATCAAACATTATTTTTTCAATATGGGGGCGAATCCAATAGTGGATTGAGTACAGATAGAAATGAAAATTGGTGATGTATTTTTATGTCAGAAATAACTAATTTACATATCAATAATGATGATTTTTATTCTGCCGACAACTATTCTTCTCGTGTGCAAAGTTGTGTAGACAACGTGGAAGTAGCAGTGGAAATTGATAGCTTCAGTTATATAAATTAAAAAATAAACCGTCATTCCGAACTCGCTTCGGAATCTCCCAAGTGACAGGGCGCGATGTTGAGCAAAAGCTACGATGTCCACCGTCCGGGAGATGCTGAAACAAGTTCAGCAAGACGATAGATTTTTGAGCTACTCGTACCGGCTGCTTTAGCTGCCGAAAACCGTACAGGCGATTTCAATCGCCATGTCAACACGAGACACATGGCGATTGAAATCGCCTGTACGATGACGATAGATTTTTGAAATACTTACCTCAACAACACCCTAAAAATCAACCCGTCATACCGCACCGTGATGCGGTATCTGTGTGGTTTTTAGCAGCATTTTAAACAGAAGCACCTGTCTGACATCGTGCCGAGACGTAACAGATTCCGCATCAAGTGCGGAATGACGATTTGCTTTTAGAGGTGCGGACATGCTGACACTTCGAGACGATAGATTTTTGAGCTACCCGTACCGACGACTTTAGCCGTCGCGGGGTCATCACTTGACGGCTAAAGTCGTCAGTACAGTGTTTTCGGGCTTACGCCCGTCGGCAGCTAAAGCAGTCGGTACGAGGGTTTGCCCGCGCAAGGGATAGGAGGTGTTGTCTGAACGGAACGAAGCGATAGCGGAGTGGAGAGAGTGCCGGATAGCCCGACCCCGACCAACGGGAGGGGATGCGCCCAAAGAAAGTTCAAGTTCAAGTTCAAGTTCAAGTTCAAGTTCAAGTTCAAGTTCAAGTTCAAATTTATTTCGCCCCTTTGGGACTTTGGTGTTTTTGAAAGATTTTTTTTCGTAGGGTTGACACCCTACGTTATCATATATCGCCCCTTTGGGACTTGTTTCGGGCTTGCGCCCGAAGGCAGCTAAAGCAGCCTGTACGGTTCAAACAAACTATAAATTTCGCTAACGTGGCGATTGAAATCGCCCGTACAGTTAAAAACGGAGAAATTATGCATGTAATCAAAAGAAGCGGAAAACGCGAAGCGGTGAGTTTCGACAAAATCACTGCAAGAGTTAAGAAATTATGTTACGGATTGGATGCCAATCACGTATCGGACATTGAAATTGCGAAGAAAGTCATACAGGGTTTGTACGACGGGGTGACGACTACGGAGTTGGATAATCTCGCAGCAGAAACGGCAGCGACGATGGCACCGAATCACCCGGATTATGCGCGATTGGCAGCGCGGATTGCGGTGTCGAATTTGCATAAAAATACCGATAAATCCTTTTCACAAACGATTGATGCGCTCTATAATTACATTGACCCGGAGACAGGCGAACGTGCCAATTTGATTAGCGAGGCCACCCATGCACTTATTATGAAACATGCCGACAAACTGGATTCTGCGCTCATTTATGACCGCGATTATAGTTTCGATTTTTTCGGCTTTAAAACGCTCGAACGCTCGTACCTCCTGCGTATGGATGGGCGAGTGGTCGAGCGTCCGCAACAGATGCTCATGCGTGCTGCAGTGGGGATTCATGGCGAAGATATTGAGGCAGCGATTGAGACTTATAATATGATGTCGCAAAAGTGGTTTATCCATGCCACGCCTACCCTATTCAATGCCGGAACGCCGCGTCCGCAGTTGAGTAGTTGCTTTTTGTTGAGCATGACAGAGGATTCGATTTCGGGGATTTTTGAGACGCTTTCTCGCTGTGCGAAAATCTCGCAATCTGCCGGAGGTATTGGTTTGAGTATTCATAATGTGCGGGCGAAAGGCAGCTATATCAAAGGCACGGGCGGTAGCTCAAATGGTATCGTACCGATGCTGCGAGTGTATAATGATACAGCTCGATATGTCGATCAAGGCGGCGGTAAACGCAAGGGCGCATTTGCGGTGTATTTGGAACCCTGGCACGCAGATATTTTTGAGTTTTTGGATTTGAAAAAGAATCATGGCAAGGAGGAACAACGTGCGCGAGATTTGTTCTATGCGATGTGGATGCCCGACCTCTTTATGGAGCGCGTGAAAGCGGACGGCGAGTGGTCGCTGTTTTGTCCAAATGAATGTCCGCGATTGCATGAGACGTATGGGGGCGAATTTGAGGCATTATACCATAAATATGAAAAGGAAGGGAAGGCACGCCGAACGGTGAAAGCGCAGGAATTGTGGTTTGCGATTTTGGAGTCGCAAGTGGAGACGGGTACGCCATACATGCTGTACAAAGACGCGGCAAATAAGAAGTCGAATCAGAAGAATTTGGGGACGATTCGCTCCAGTAATTTGTGTACGGAAATCATGGAATATACCTCGAAAGATGAGGTAGCGGTTTGCAATTTGGCTTCGATTTCGCTGGCTAAATTTGTGGAAAAAGGCAAGTATGATTTCGATGAATTGTACCGAGTAGCGCGTATCGTGACCCGCAATTTGAATAAGGTCATTGATGTGAATTATTACCCGATTGAGGAGGCGAGAAATTCAAATATGAAGCATCGTCCGATTGGAATTGGGGTACAGGGTTTGGCGGATGCCTTTATTATGATGCGTTTTCCGTTTGATAGCCCGGAAGCGGCGAAATTGAACCGCGAAATTTTTGAGACGATTTACTTTGCTGCGCTTACCGAGTCTTGCGAACAGGCGAAAGTGGCAGGTGCGTATGAGTCCTTCAAGGGTTCTCCGGCGAGTGAAGGTCAATTGCAATATGATATGTGGGGCGTGACTCCGACCGACCGTTGGGATTGGGCGAAATTGAAAAAGGACATCAAGAAGCACGGACTCCGAAACAGTCTCTTGCTTGCGCCGATGCCGACGGCTTCTACTTCGCAAATATTAGGTAATAACGAATGTTTTGAACCTTATACGTCAAATATTTACACACGCCGCACCTTGTCTGGCGAGTATGTGGTGGTGAACAAACATTTGCTCCACGACCTCATCCGACTCAACTTGTGGAACGACGATATGAAGCAACGCCTGATGGCTGCCAATGGCTCAATCCAAGACTTTCCCGATGTGCCGCAAGACTTGAAAGACTTATATAAAACGGCTTACGAAATCAAGCAAAAAGTCATTATTGATATGGCAGCGGATAGAGGGGCGTACATCTGTCAGAGTCAGAGTATGAACCTGTTTGTGGAGAATCCGAACTTCGCGAAACTTTCTTCTATGCACTTTTATGCTTGGCAGAAAGGGTTGAAAACGGGGATGTATTACTTGCGCTCTAAGGCGGCTGTGGATCCGATTAAGTTTACTTTGAAGCAAGAGCATCAGCGGAAGTTTGATAATGCGGAGACGGAAGATGGTACTTTGAAGACACAGCAAACACAGACCGGAGAAGTGGAGATGCAGATGAGTGAGGGAGCTTCTTGTAGCATGGATGATGGATGTTTGTCTTGTGGGGCATAATCAAGTTCAAGCGCAAGAGTCAAGTGCAAGTGCAAGTTACGGGATTTGGCAAAGCCAAATCCTACTATAAAACTTGAACTTGAGTTTGATACTTGTACTTGAACTTAAAGAATTTCTCATATAGTCTTTTTA
>JAHDEO010000103.1 GCA_020628725.1 Saprospiraceae bacterium | reverse complement strand
CGCGGTTGGGGTTGACGAGTTTGTCGTTGGGGTCGTAGGAGCAGCGGACTTCGGGGTTGTAGCGGAAGCCTTCTGAGCCGTCTTCGCCGTTTACATCTGTAAATTCCGAGAAAGATACAAACAGTAATTGCTCACCTAACTCAAAGTCCGGCGGTCCGGGGACGGTAACTTGTACGTTTTTGATGATAGTTTGTCCCGGATATAAATCTGTGAAATGCCAGCCGTAGTAATTCACTCCGCCTTCCACAATCGTATCCGGTTGATGGATAAATGTAAAATCAGGAATCGCATCGTCTATGGTGAGCCACATCGTTCCGCTTGCTATGGTGGTGCCGAGGTTTTTTGTGGTGACATCCAACGTGATTCGCTCGTTGCAGCGTGTGGGGGCGGAGTTGATGGTGGTTTGGATGTGGGAGATTTGTTGGGTGGGATAAATTCCGAAGGTGATGGTGTCGGTTTCGCCTTCTTCGAGACTCACGAAATAACTTATGGAATCTGTCGTAAGTTGCCAATTTGGATTGCTCATGTCATCGAAAGCAGCTGTATAAGTACCTGGTTCTATGTAGATTATTCCCGTATATTGCGAATAAAATATCCCTACTGGCATTACCGATATCGAAATATCATAGTAATTCTGCTCATTTTCCTCTTTTGCGCCGTTTTGATTAAGGTCGTAAAAGACATCTGCATACACTCTGGAAAAAAAACATACATCTAATATTTCAGTAGTACTACTACAACCGGGGGCATTATTATCGATTATGGCGTTACCTCCATTATATAAATGATCGCACATGAATGGAACTTCGCATATATATAATTCTGGATTATACCGAAACCACAAATAATCAACTGTAATCAAATTTCTCACGCCACTTAAATCCGTTAAACTAGCATTTTCTTGAATAAAGAAATCATCACCAATTGATATCAAATTTTCTAAACCACTTAAATGGGTTAAACTAGAGTTATCATCAATTATCAAATCCTCGCCAATTGATATCAAATTTTCCAAGCCACTTAGGTTAATTAAATTATCATTTTCAAAAATCGACATAGTAATGCCAATTGAGGTTAAATTTTCCAAGCCACTTAGGTCAATTAAATTATCATTACCAGCAATCTTCAAATCACCATCAATTGAATCCAAATTTTCCAAGCCACTTAAGTCAGTTAAGCTAATATTTCTCAAAATATCCAAACTACCACCAATCGACTCAATTGGGGGCAAATTACTTATATCAATAATATCAGTGGAATTTTCAATATTACCTATTCTCAATAAACCGGTAATTTCTGTGCAAGAGGGGTAATTAGCAGCAAAATTATCAACATCAAGCTGCGAATCTAAAATAATATCTCCCGACGGACATTGCCCCCACATAGAAGCACAATAAAAAAGTAATGAAAACCAAAAACAAACAATTTTTCTAAAAAGAGTCATAGCAGAACATTTTTAAAAGTTAAAAAGAAATTGACGTTAAAAAACCCCTTGCATATTGGAAATACAAGGGGTGTAAAGCTAATTTATTTTCGGAATATTTACAAACAGAAATCAGGCATTCTTAAAATTCTCCCCCACCCGATTCCAGTCAATGATGTTAAAGAAATTACCGATATAATCGCCGCGTTTATTTTGATGTTTGAGATAATAAGCGTGTTCCCAAACGTCGATACCGAGAATAGGCGTACCCGATTGTTCCACCAAATTTTTCATCAAAGGATTATCCTGATTTGGTGTAGAACTGACGAATAATTTCCCGTCACTCCCTTTCGATAACCACGCCCAGCCCGAGCCAAATCGCGTCTTAGCCGCCTTTTCAAATGCCACTCTGAATTTCATAAAATCTCCGAAAACAGCATTAATCGCATCAGCCAAATCACCCGTAGGTTGTTTGTTCTCCGGGTTGGGCGACATGATATTCCAATACAAAGAATGATTGAAATGTCCGCCGCCATTATTGCGTAATCCGGTATCCGCTTTCGCATCACCCAATCCCGTAAGAATATCTGACAAAGACTTGCCGCTGATATTCGCATCCTTCAGCGCAGCATTAAATTTCTTGACATAACCTGCATGATGTTTGCTGTGATGTATCTCCATCGTGCGGGCGTCAATATTCGGCTCTAAGGCACGATATTCGTAGCGTAATTTGGGCAGCGTGAACGTACCGTCCGCATTTGCTGTTATAGCATTGGAGGTTTTCGGTTCAGAGGAATTGCAGCCGATAATCGGCGTTATCATCGTACCGGCAGTCACGACTCCGGCAACTTTCAAAAATTCGCGTTTATTCATCTTATAAGTTTAAGTTTAAGTCGAAGTTTAAGATAAAATAATTGTAACTTGACCCAAATTTGTTCGTAGATAAAATGCGTTTTTTTGTATGCTCAAAGTTAATATTTTTTTCATGAAAAGTAGGATAGGAACGCGGATTTGGCGGATTGTTATAGATTTTTTTTAGCATAATTAAAATCCATACAAATTACTCCGTCTACCGTCAAGCGAAGCGTCCGTCCACCGTCCACCGTATGAACACAACAGAATTAACAGTAGAAGGCATGACCTGTGTCAATTGCGCCAAAAGCGTTGACCGCTTCCTCAACAAGCAAGGCTTGGAGGATGTTTATGTCAATTTTGCCACCAAAGAAGTGCGCTTTCAAAACACAGCGAATATTGCCATAGAACAGGTCAAAGCAGGCATCACAAAACTCGGTTTCGAAGTCGTAGACGAGCATCTCCCCTCTCCTACTTTCTGGACATTGGAGCGTAAATTTTTGTTTGCGTTGGTCTTTACTTTGCCGCTTTTTGCTCATATGTTTATCCCGTGGAAACCACTACACAATCATTGGATTCAATTGGCTTTGTGTACACCTGTTTTTGCACTTGGCGTGTGGCATTTCGGGCGTAGCGCGTGGGTGTCTATCCAAAATCGTTTTCCGAATATGGACGTACTGATTTTCATGGGAAGTACGGCGGCATTTGTGTATAGTTTGTATGGTTCATTGATGGGTTTGGGGCATGATTTTTTGTTTTACGAAACGAGCGCGATGATTATTACGCTGGTTTTGTTGGGTAATTTATTGGAAAAACGCGCCGTAGCCCGCACCACTGACGCCATCGGCGAATTGACCAAATTGCAAGTCCAAAAAGCCCGAAAAATAGTCGGCACTCAAATCGTAGAAGTCGATACCCGCGACCTTAAATCAGGCGATATCCTCCAAGTCAATGAAGGCGACAAAATCCCCGCCGACGGCGAACTCATCGAAGGCACTGCCACCGTAGATGAGTCCATGTTGACCGGAGAGAGCGAACCCATTTTAAAGGAAAAAGGCGCAACGCTCGTAGGTGCATCTATCCTCCAATCCGGCAATCTGCGTATGCGCGTAACGGCTGCGGGGCGCGATACCGTTCTCTCTCAAATCATCGAACTCGTCAAATCCGCACAAGCTGACAAACCTGATATTCAGCGACTTGCAGACCGTATTAGTGCGATATTCGTTCCCGTTGTATTGGCGATAGCTGCGCTGACATTTGTATTGTCTTATTTTGTTTTTGGGGTAAATTTTCAAAATGCGATGTTGCGGAGTATTGCGGTCATGGTCATTTCCTGTCCCTGCGCGATGGGCTTGGCAACGCCTACTGCGGTGATGGTTGGCGTGGGGCGATTGGCACGTAATGGCATCTTAATTAAAGGCGGTCAGACGCTTGAAATTTTTGCTAATATAAAAAATATGGTGTTCGATAAAACGGGTACACTCACGACTGGTAATTTTCAAGTGAAAAATATCGAGTGTTACCATGATTTCTCGGAAAATGACATCAAAAATATCGCCCTTCAACTCGAACAACACTCCTCCCACCCTATCGCACGTTCGCTCGTTAGCGAATTTTCTGATATTGATGTAAATGATGATTTTTTATTAGAAAATATCAAAGAAGAAAAAGCTGTCGGAGTAAAAGGAAATGACGAGAAAGGAAATAATTATCAAATCGGTTCTTATCACATCGCCCGCGATCTCACGAATGACGACAACCACCACCTCTATCTCCGAAAAAACGACCAACTCATCGCCACCATCGACATTCAAGACGAACTAAAACCCGACACCAAAGCCACGATTGATTACCTCAAATCACAAGGCATGAATCCCATCATCCTAAGCGGTGACAAGCAAACGAAAACCGCTGAAGTCGCCACCCAACTCGGCATCAACGAATTTTATGCAGAGCATTTACCGGAAGAAAAACTGGTCATCGTCGAAAATCTCGCCAAAGAAGCCCCTACCGTCATGGTCGGCGACGGTATCAATGATGCGCCCGCACTTGCAAAGGCAACACTAGGCGTATCACTCGGCAATGCCTCTCCCGTAGCCATTCAATCTTCCGAAATTATCCTGCTGAATGACCGCTTAGATTATCTGCAAAAAGCCGTAGCGATTAGTCGGCATACGCTACTCACGATTAAGCAAAATCTCTTTTGGGCATTTGCTTATAATATTGTTGCGATTCCCGTAGCAGCACTCGGTTATCTGAATCCGATGTGGGGCGCGATTTTTATGGCGTTTTCGGATGTGGTGGTGATTGGTAATTCGTTGAGATTGAGGGGGAAGCGGATTGAGTGAGTGAGTTTATTGAGTTTATAAAGTTCATTCAGTTATGAGTTTTTTTGTGTGAAGCATTTTTGAGCGAACTTGTTCATTTTCAAAAAATGATGTAAATTACCACTCGTAACTATCCAACGGAACTATCATTTTTCATTTTTTGTTTGGTAAATATGAATACAATTACAACAAATACGGTAGATAAATATTTTTCCATGCTCGTCGATTTAAAGCCGGATGTAAAAATTGACCTGATTAAAAGATTGACCGATTCTCTAAAAGTAGATTTGAAAGAAGATGTCACTCCTGAAAAGGAAGGCGATGATGTCATTGACCGACTAGCAGGTGCATGGCATGATTACGGCAAGACCGCCGAGGAAATCATTGCCGACATCAGAGATTCAAGGTATTTTGACGACGAAGACATCAAGCTATGACATATCTTTTAGATACAGATGTTTGCATTTTTCTGCTTCGTGATAAATTTGGCGTGAGAGAAAAAATGAAGTCGGTAGGTTTATCAAATTGTGCGGTTTCCATTATCACCATTTTTGAACTTACCTTTGGTGCAGAGAAAAGTGATAACCCACAAAAACATCACAAACAGACGGAAACGATACGCGATAACTTTCAGATTATCCCGCTTGACTATGACATTGCCAATACCTTTGCCCAAGAGAAAGTCAGATTACATAAAGCGGGTACGCCCATTGATAATTTTGACTTGCTAATCGGCTCTACCGCACTCACCAAAGACCTTGTAATGGTCACAGGCAATCAAAAACATTTCAGCAAAATACAAAACATTAAAATCGACAATTGGATAGCAGGTAAACGTTAAAAATCAACGCTTTACCTTATAAACTCAATAAACTACATCAACCAACCATGCACCGATTTATCTACGGAATAGATTTTGGTACGACCAACTCCGCACTCGCCATTCTTGACACGCAAACTAATGAAGTCGTCAAGATTTTCACTGTGCCTTCTCTCCTGTTTTTTCCTGAATTTCAAACCTCGCGCAATGAATTTGTGTACAAAGTCGGACAAGCGGCGGTCGAAAGCTATGTGGAAAGCCGGATGAAGGGCAGATTTATGAAATCCATTAAGCGGATATTGCCCAACCGGAGTTTTAAAAGTACGCGGATTGCGGGGAAGCCCTTTCGGATTGAAGACTTGGTGGCACTCATTATCGGGCATCTCAAAGGGCAGGCGGATGAGTACTTGGGCGAAGTCGTCACAGCGGCGGTAGTGGGCAGACCTGTGGTGTTTGACGAAAACCCCGAAAAGGATGCCTTGGCGCAAGAACGCCTCTCGAAAGCGGTCAAAAAATGCGGTTTTGAGACCTTCTTTTTTCAAATGGAGCCGATTGGTGCAGCCTTTGCGTATGAGCGTCAGTTGGTGCGAGATGAGTTGGTTTTGGTAGCGGATTTGGGTGGGGGTACGTCTGATTTTACCTTGATGCGATTACGTCCTGATGCGGTCAATTCGCCTAATCGTCAGGAAGATATGATTTCGAAAGGTGGCGTATATGTCGGTGGCGACAATTTTGATTCGAGTATCATGTGGCATCGGGGTACACCACATTTCGGGCGCGGCGTACAAGAGAAAATCGCGGATAAATGGTTGGATTTGCCGGTGTCGTATTTTACGAATATTTGTTCGTGGGAGAAGCTCAATTTTTTCAATTCCATTCGCATCAATAACGCAATTGAACAGTCGTATTTTTCATCGGGCAATCATCCTTTGGTGAAAAATTTGCTGACATTGGTACAGAAAAATTTGGGCTACAAACTATTCCGCGAAATCGAAAAAACCAAAATTCACCTGACCGATAACGATACCGCACATTTCACCTTCGACCAACACGATATTTATTTCGATGAGTTGATTGCTATCGACTCCTTCGCCCAAGAGATTATCCACGATGATGTCCAAAAAATTGACCGTTACCTACAACAATATCTTGCCGATAATCAAGTCAGTACCGACGATATTGATACGGTTTTTATGACGGGTGGTTCTTCGTTGGTGCGTCCTGTGCAGGCTATTATTCATGAAAAATTTGGTACCGCAAAAGTAAAATCGGGCGATAATTTTAATAGTGTGGCGAAGGGTTTGGCTTATAGTTTTTTGTTGACGTAGCGCGGTGCTTCCAGCCCGTGTTTGCGGGTGTTTCGCGTTCCTAACGCGGCACGGACTGGAAGTGCCGTGCTACGGGGCATCCGGCGATAATTTTAATAGGGTGGCAAAGGGTTTGGCTTATAGTTTTTTTGTTGTTTGGGTGAATGAACAAGTTTTCCGATTTGAGGGTTTTACGTAGTAATTTTGTGTATATTTGTGAATATGAAAGAAGACGAAAGCATCGTACAATTTTATAAAAACCTAAATCCTACTCAATATCTAAAACCCGAAGATAGTCAGGCGGGCTTCTATGTGCCGTTGTATGAGGAAGAAATTGAGGAAATCAGGTTGGAAGTATTGCTTGGACAACCAAGCGAGACGATATACGTGTCGGGGCAAACGGGTAGTGGCAAAACTACCGCGTTGAATTTTTTACCCGACAAAAGAATTCGGGAACAATTCATCGTTGAGGATTTTTACGCCAATGAAGTGCTGCAAATTGATAACGTAGATATTGTGGATATTTTGATGATGTTGGCGTTCAGAATGGTCAGAGATTATGAAGATTTAAAGTTAAAACTCGGCGAACGTATTTTAGAAATCGGTGAGCAATTGCGCGGCAATCTGGAAAAAACCGAACAAACCACCAAAGATGAGAGCATGAATTTAAATGTAGGATTATTTGCAAAATTCACAGCACTTGTCGGGCAGTCAAATTTCGGGGCAGATTACGGATTTAATCAGGAAAAAAGAAAAATCACACGACAGGTACTCAAGCCTCAGTTGGAAGAACTTATATCGCTGGTCAATGAAATTATTGACCGATATATGGATAAAAGAGTTCCCAAAAATGATAAAAAACTATTGTTGTTTTTGCACGACCTTAACCACATGATAGGCGCACAACACATTAAAGATTTATTCATAAATAATCGCCATTATCTCGAACAAATCAAAGCCGTAAAAATCATTACCATTCCTGTAGGACTTCGTGCCTTGCCCTTGTTTCAGCCGGATATTGTATTCTTGGGATTAAAAGTAAAAGTCAATCCAAACAACCCACAATCTACTGACAATCAAAAAATTACTAACAATCAACAACTACTCAAAAATATTATCAATAAAAGAATCCCCAACGAAGCCGACCTGATAGATGAAGCGGTTTTGGACGAAGCTGTGAACCAATCGGGCGGCATTGTACGTCAATTGGTGGACATTTTGCAGCGCACCTGTTTGAAGTCTATGGTGGATAAAGAAAATCGTATTTATGAGAATCATTTACGGGAAGGGATGGGCGATGTCCGTCGAAAATTGTCACGCTCTATCATCACTAAGAGTCATATTCAAACGCTGAGTCTTATCCAACAGAAAAATATTGATTACATTGATGACGATAAGCTGGATTTATTCATAGAAAGTGCCGCTATCAATCAAATCATCGTGTACAAAAACGATGATATTTGGTACGACATCAATCCACTCATAGAAAATACGGTCAAAACTTATGCCGCAAACCTCGCCAACAACGGTGAATGAATTGCTCTCTGCACAAGAGCAACTGCGTTATGAGGGTTTCATCAAAAGTATGGAACTCTTTGACGCGGGTGTGCCTACGTATATGGTCGTAGGGGCAGATACACGCGCCTTGCAAGATGCTGTTTTTGAGGATACTAAAACACATATTCTTGATTATAAACTCTATGAAAACCCGCTAAATAACGACGATTTTCGTCCAATTTTCATTCAAAACTCCGAGACACCACTCATCCTTCGATTTTGGATAACTGATGCGGATGACATGTTATCGGCTGCTCGTTATCTGTTGCTTTTTCGGGATGAAATTGTTCGTCAGAATAACCGCATGATTGTCCTCGTCAATGAAGCACTTTACGATACTATCATTACTAAAGCCTTCGACTTTATCGCTGCCGCTGCTTATGCTGAAACGTTTAAGGATTTGCAAGCGCAGATGAATGCTGACTTTGCACCAAGTTCTGAAAAATCTTGGAATGAGAAAAAGTATGAGCGACTATTGGCAGAATGGGAGGAGTTGCAGAAAACGCCAGAGGAGAATTTGAGAACTCAATTGAATATTTTAAACAATATAATTCCTCTATCTGGTAACTTGTCAAAATTTGAAGAAACTGAATATTACATCAATCAAACACTAAATCTTTCCAAAAAATTAAATGATAAAAAGAGTTACGGTGGTGCATTAGCTAATCTCGGATTAATGTACATTCACAAAGGCAAGTTGAACGAAGCTATTAAGACACTTAAAGACAGTTTAGAAATTTCACATAAAATTAATGATTACTTGACTGTTGCTAACATAACTCTTAATCTTGGTAGAGCCTATGAGCAAAAGGGTGAAAACGAATTAGCTTTAGAGAAATTTAAAAAGTCTCTTGCTATATATCAAGAGATGAACTATGATAGAGGGATTGCACCAACACTTGGTTACATTGGAAGTATCTTTGAACATAGAGGAGAACTAAATGTAGCTTTAGAATATCTAAAATCGGCACTTAAAATGCACCGAAAAAACCAGAATCCTAACGGTATTGCTGTTTCTTTAAATAATATTGCTAAAATTTACAAAGTTCAAGGCAGATTAGGTGAGGCAATTCGTTATTACACATTAGCCATAGAGATTAATAAAAATACTGGGAATCTTAATTTTCAATTAGCCAATTTAGTAAACATTGCTATTATTCATGAACAAAAAGGTAATATTACTACCGCCCAAGGCTATTTAAATGAAGCACTCAAGCTAAACAAACAAATAGGCGATTTAAATGCACAAGGGAAAATACTAACTAATTTAGCATCAGTAGCAAAAGATAAAGGTAACTTTGACGAAGCTCTATCTTTTACTGAAAAAGCTATTTTGTTGTTCGAGCAAACAGAGGACCTGAAAGGAATTGCAGTCTCAACAGGAAACAAGGCTCTGATTTATCAAAATAAAGGAGATATGAAAAGGGCTTTATCGTTACACGAAAAAGCATTGAATATTTACAAAGGTATGGGGGATTTGAGGGGAGAATATGGTCAACTTGGAAACATCGGTTTTTTTTATGAACAACAAGGGTATTTGGATAAAGCCCTCAAAATTTATAAGAAAATAATTGAAAAAGCGAAAAAATTGAATGATTACGCCAGCCTAATCCGTTGCTACATAAATATTGGTGGAATATATCGGCAACTTAGTCAATTCGACAAAGCCATACATTTTATGGAAAAAGGTCTTTCATTGACACAAAAACATAATGTTCTTCCTTTTGAAGCGGTTACAATTAGTTCTTTAGGTATGCTATATAAAAGTCAAAACGACCCCAACCGCGCCCTCTCCTACCTCCGCCAAGCCGACACCATCTACAAGAAAATCGGTGCAGAAAACCACCCCAATGCTATCAGCACCCGCGAACAAATAAAAGCCATCGAAGCCACACAACCCTAAGCCCACCGCCGCACCATCCCCATGCCAAGTCCAAGCATCATCATAATCGACCCCAACCACACCAGATTAATCCCCGGAAACAGAATCGCCTGCATCACGATATACTCGGTGCGGGGCTTACCTTCGGCGATTTCAAAGGTCATCTTACGGGCTTTCGGATCTACTTTATTAAAGCGGAAATATAAGCCGAGTTCGTCGATTTTATCGTCGATGCTCATGCCGAAGTTGTTGCGGATGAGATAAACAGGTTCGGCTTTCCAGACAGAATCGGTGTTCATTTTGTGGACAGTGAGTTGGGCAGCTACGGGGATGTCGCCGGGTTTGGATTCGTAGTCTTCGTGGGTCGGGCTTTGGCTGAAACCGTCGAATGTGATATAATGTTCGCTCGTAAACATGGTGTCTTTTTCCGAGACGATATATTCGACGTAATTCAAACTATCTTCTTGTGCCTGAGCCGCTTCGGGGTCAGTTTCGCTCATGGGCAGGGCAGAGACGTAGGTAAAAATATCCTTTCCGAAGTAATGTTTGGTTGCCGGATTGGAGGCTTCTATTTTGGTGAGTAACTTATTGTATAAGACATTCGGATGTAGGTCAAATTCCTCTATGACTTGCGATTTATCTTCATTATATCGCTTATAATTGATGTTGAATTTACGGGTAAATTTATCCATTTCATCACCCATGTATGTCACCACATAATCGTTCATCACGATAGGCGTTTCTTTTGGTAAAATCATATTAATTCGCGCATCTTCGGCATCAAATCCTTCAATCGCACTCGTATCCATGAAGCCCTTTGAAATGACCTCCTTCTTCGCCCCCGAAAATATCACGCCCAACATCAATATCCCAAATCCAATATGCGCCACTGCCGAACCCGACACCTGAATCTTCCCGCGCAATACCGTTATCACATAATCCAAATTCGTAATAATCGCGTACAATCCGGCGATTAAGAGGAGAATGTATTGCCAAGTTTTGATACCTGAAAAATAGGACATTGCCAAGCCGCCGACTACACTCATCGCCAATGCAAAACCTGTGTGCATCAGAAATTTACGCCTATTATCGCCCGTCATTTTATCGCCTCTATATCGTAGAAATTGAGACATACCCGACAACATGCCCACAAAAACACCTATCCACAATTGATATTTGTTGTAATGCGCGACTACATCTTCCGGCGGACTGAAATTGACGGGATTGCCACCGCCCAATTCAGAGAAAAAGGATAGTATTTTATTAAAAACAGGAATCGAAGTCGTAAATGAAATTAAGACGGAAGAAAATATCAAAACCAAGGAACCGATAAACATCCAAAATTCCTTTGAGTAAGCACTTTCTTCTTTTTTGGGCGCGGGTATTTCTTTTCTTTTTCGGAATAATAAAAATAAGGGCGGAATAAGAAAGGTGAGGATGAACGCCACCAATTGCCCCTCCAACCCCATTTCCGTGAATGCGTGTACAGAAGTATCGCCGAGTACACCACTTCGCGTGAGGAAAGTGGAGTATAATATCAGTACAAATGTCAGAATAAAAAATAGGTAAGTCGCTTTGATAGAGTAACCTGTGTTCTTTGCGACCACGCCCGTATGTATGCCCGCAATGAGGACAATCCACGGCACGAGCGACATATTTTCCACCGGGTCCCAAGCCCAATATCCACCAAAACTCAAAGCCTCATACGCCCAAGCACCGCCCATGAGAATACCCGTACCGAGTATTGCACCCGAAAACAAAGCCCACGGAAGCGCAGGTTTGAGCCATTCTTTGTGCTTGCCCGTCCACAGCCCCGCCACGGCGTAGCAAAAAGGTATCGCCGTAGAAGCAAAACCCAAAAATAAAGTCGGCGGATGAATGGTCATCCAGTAATTTTGAAGTAGCGGATTCAAGCCCTTGCCTTGCAAGGCAGCCACATAATCAGGGCGCGAAAAAATCGGCGCATCAAACATATCCCGCACCATCACAAAAGGACTCGACCCGATGCGCGTAAAGTCATCGCCATGATAAAAATACAAACCCAAAATCATGGACATGATAAATGCCTGAATCAGCGAAAGCACCGAAATCACGGGAGCTTCCCAAGTTCGTGCCGTCCACAACAAGACCAATCCCAAGACGCAATGCCAAAACATCCACAGCAAAAAACTCCCTTCTTGTCCTTCCCAAAATGCCGAAAAAATATAGCTGAAATCTAAGTCATCCGAGACGTGTTCCATGACGTAATGATACTCGTAATATTGATTGAGCATCATATAAAAAATCGTCCCGACAATCCCAAACACCGCCAAACTATGCACCACAAATGCCCCACGCCCCATTCGCAACCAACCGGAACGCAATGCCTCCCGTTCCAAAGGCAATTCGCCCTGAATCGCCTCCCGATTGCGCGTAGCCAACCAATAACTCAAAGTCGCTAACAGGCTGGAAATGAAGCCCAAAAGCACCAAAAAGTGTCCTAATTTTCCGGGGAGGATATGTTCGTTGATGTATTCCATGTGTATTGAAATGTTGGCGTTATGTCCTAATCAAATTCCTTAATTCTTCTAAATCAACAACTTGTTCAAAGCCCTTGTTTGTCAAACCGCGTATCAATTTTTTATCTCCTGTCCACAAAATACCACCTGTCTCTATCGCCATTGCCACAAAACTAATATCTTTCACATCTATATCACTAGTCAATTCTTCCGCTTTAACCCAACTTTCCTCTGAAATTTGCAACTCATTTACAAAATTAATTTGCTTTAATATCATGTACAGCACTTCCAAAAGTTCCCCTTCCTCTAATTTGGTGTACTTGATGATTTTCTCTTTTTTGTCAAAAACCTCCACGTAAAGCATGTAACAAGACAGCTTTTCTACATGATGTAAATCTTCAAGTAGAAATGTCCCTACGATTCCCTTCGGATTCATCAAAGTGCTAATGAGAATATTCGAGTCTATGACTAATTTGGTCATTTTGAAGTCCTGTTACGTTTATTAAATTGAGCTAAATTCTCATTAATCTCATTTGTGACTTCTTCTATTTGCTCATCAGTTGCTTGGCTTTTTGAAATAATTGTTTTATAACGAATTAAATCTATAAAACGTTGAATTTCTGAAATTTCCATTAATCCTTTCGGAATGGAAATCAATAATTCATCTTTAGTATTTGTAATTTTCATTATGCAAAAGTTAAAAAGTGTCAAGTGCAAGTTCAAACCGCTTCCGCTGCCAATTCCCCAACAATCCCCTTCAATTTTTTGAGTATTTTAAAAATGGTGAAAATATCACTTTCGCGAGAGGCAATATATGAATCACTAATGCAATATTCACGATTTTTCAGCGTCAAAAAAAACCAATTTCTCTCCAAAATATACACGCCATACATCGTTTCCTGATTGCTGATACTTTGTGCAGTCATCATAGCGATAATCAGTTCACCAAGCGGATCATAATCTTCCGCTTCTCCGATTTTACATTGACTTAGACAAAAATACGGTGTTTGTAATCCGTATTTTCCGCTACCAATTATCATATCTACCTCGCCCGATACCGTCTTTCCATCTATCTCGCTTGTTAATGTTCTATTGGCAAATAATCCAAATAACGCATTGTCATAGTTGACTTTATCCATTATCAGTGAAATGAATTTGACCATCATTTCCTGTTCATTCCAAGTCAATATATTTCTACGTAGTTTTTGTTGTAAACGAATTAAATCAGGCTTAATATCCGTTGGAATATCCTCATTACTATTCAACCAATTATCCAAGTCATCACATTGTTGTTTCTGTTTTAATCCGAAAGTATTGGCTATTTGTTGTCTTCTCCAATGTTTAAAATTTCTCATAACATTCACATTGAAAAAATATTTAAGCATTAAAGCATTTCAACATTTAAGCATTAGAAACATTGTCGCATTTCAGCATTATCGCATTATCTACTCTCCGTGTAAACATTATCCCTCAACTGAATCTCTTCTTCTGTATATTTCGACGGACATTTCATCAGCATATCCGTAGCGACAAATTCATCGCCTTTCATCGTGCCGGTAAGTACCAACTCTTCCGAGCGTTCAAAATCTTGCGGTTTCGTGCCGATGTATGCGACCTTTTTTTCTGTGCCTTTTTTGTCTTTCATATAAAAAGAAAACAAATTGGCGTCGATTTCAGGATCGTAAGTCATTGGTTTATCTTTGGCGAGATAGCCTACGATTTGGTGATTGCGGTCGGGCTGTTCCATAGCATTTTGAAAGTTGGAATAAGTCCCCATATCGCCTGATGCAGAGACCAATACACCGATAGCCGCCGCTACCATAATTAAGCCTATGATGTGTGTTGTCTTCATACCTATATTAACGTGAGTTTCCAACTCGCAGTATTATATTTTAAATAAATAACAAGTTAAAAACGTATTACGAAAACACAAAAATACGACTTTTTGTTGGTTAAATACAGGCGATACTATCGGTTAGAATCAATCTAAATAAGCATTTATTCCACCAACACTTTCCCAACCGCCAACAACTGCGTTTCATCAAAAATCTGAATAAAATAAATCCCGGTAGGTAAATCATTCACAGCTACTTCTGTCCGATAGCCGGAAAATTGTCCATCTCTGATGATTTGTCCTTCTATGGTGCATAATTTGTAACTGCCTCTCGCAATATAATCGTCCGCTTCGATATGTAGTATATCTTTGACGGGGGAAGGAAATGCTTTTATATTATTGGAGGTAAATACGTTGTTGATAGAATGCAGGACCGGGTCAGAATTTACATCCGAACAAGTCAAATCCGGCTCAATTCCATAGCTAACAAATTGCAATTTAGCAAATAAACCGTTACTAACTTCAGGTAGTATTGGTCCTAATTTTGTTCCGAGTCCCTCATAGAATTTTGTCCAAACCGTGTACATGTCAATTGTGCCATCATGCCTCGTATATTCAGCATCTATCTTCAAAGTAAATGCCTTTTTTATTATTCCTGTATATTCGACATTTTCGTAATCAATATTTTGAACTACACATACGGCAGTATCCATAAATTCGCCGTCCAACCAACAAAAATCTAATGTATCTCCAACATCTACACTATAGTCAAATACTAATTGCTCTATACCCACTCCACACGAATCTGCCATGTAATCAAAATCACTAAGTGATGGGTTATTCAAAGGAATATTATAAACACGTTTAGTTATCGAATCTTCCCTTACTAAAGCATAAAGTTGCTCGGAATTATTGTAAGCAGGATTTTGACAGAAATACAACTTTTTGTAATCTTTTCCATCTACGATGGTATCTCCACGCATTATAAAATCAAAGGGGATATCAAAACCTAAGCCTTGAGCAAAAACAGACCAATGCGCCCCTTCCACCACCAAAGGTTCATATTGAGCAAAAGAAAAAAGAGAAGAAAAGACGAGCGTAAAACACAAAATTAACTTTTTCATGGTTTAATTTTTTATTGAGAAAAAAGGAATCACGACAACAAGATAGAGCTATTTATCGGAAAATGAACATTTCTACCGTACAATTTGTAACGAAGCTATATCTTTGTCGTTCAATAAAAAATCACGATGCAGTCACACCAAGTCAAAGTCCAACGCACCGCCCATTATTACACCATTGGCACACCGGGTAAGCATATAAAACGCTTCTGGCTCGTATGTCACGGCTACGGGCAGGCAGCAGGGCGATTTATCCATAAATTCGATAAAATGGACGATGATGAAACCTTCATTTTGGCGGCAGAGGGCTTATCGCGTTTCTATTTTGGAGGCTTCAACGGACCAGTAGGCGCATCGTGGATGACAAAGGAAAATCGCGAAGATGAAATAGAAGATTACCTCAATTTATTACAAACATTATACGACCAATATACGCCACAATTCGCTGATAATGTGAAAACTACCTTTCTCGGTTTCTCACAAGGCGGCGCGACAATCACAAGATTTGCGATGCTCCGCAAACCCACATTTCACCACCTCATTTTATGGGGAACCAACTTCGCACACGACATCAATTTCAAAGATGAAAAGGAATTTTTATCCACTAAAAAAATAATATTAGCTATCGGTAAACAGGACGAATTTCTCACGCCGGAAAGAGTTGAAAAAGTAAAAGAATTTGCGGACAAACAAGAAATCGAATATGAAACAGTCTGGTTTGACGGCAAGCACGAAATACCGAGAAACGTACTAAAACAAGTTGAAGAAATTATCCAAAATTACGAATAGAACGAACTCCCTCTCCAATGAAATGGAGAGGGTTGGGGTGAGGTTAAACTACAATACATGCAGAAAAAAGTAAGCGACTCCGAAACCATAATGACGGAGATGATCATGCCCAACGACACCAATCCACTCAATAATTTGATGGGTGGCAATTTGCTGCGTTGGATGGATATTGCGGGTGGAATATGCGCGGGCAAGCACGCAGGCGCACATGTAGCAACGGCATCGGTTGACCACGTTTCGTTTCAAAAACCGATACCACTTGGCGAGGTAATTACGATACGGGCGATGGTTACACGAGCTTTCACGACTTCCGTAGAAGTGTATGTAGAAGTATCAACGGCACAATTCACAGGCGAAAATCCACGCATGTCGAATGACGCCTATTTCACCTTCGTAGCCATTGATAGAGAGACACATACACCTATTCCGATTCCCAAAGTTATCCCCGTCACCACAGAAGAACAACGTCGCTACGATGGTGCACTACGTCGCCGCGAATTACGATTAATACTTGGCGGAAGAATGAAACCCGAAGACGCCGGAGAGTTAAAGACCTTATTTAAATGAGAGAATTAACCACAAAGGACACCAAGAACACGAAAACTAAACTAACGCAGAAGTACACAAGAATTTTATAAAAGAATTTCTTTAAAAATCTTAGTTTTCTTTCGCGTTAATTTGGCTTCGTGCCCTTAGTGCCCTTCGTGGTTAAAATCACACAACACATGAAAATTGTTATTATTGGTGCGGGAAATGTCGGTTGGCACTTGGGCAAAGCACTCTACGACAGAGGCTTTTATGTCGAGCAAGTGTATAGCCGTCAACGTGCCAAAGCGGAAGCACTCGCACAGGCTATCAAGACGGACTATACGACTAATTTACAGACGATTATGCCGGAAGGCGACCTGTATATTTTGGCAGTGAGTGATGATGCGATTGACCCCGTAGCTATCAAACTAAGGCGCAGATTGAACATCCATTCAGACGGAAAGCATGAACCACTTGTGGTGCATACATCAGGCGCAACGCCTTCCACCGTTCTCGAACCTTACTTCAAAAATTACGGCGTTTTTTATCCTTTACAAACCTTCTCCAAAAAGAAAAATATCGAATTTGAAACGCTTCCAATTTGTGTAGATTCTATCAATATTGCGAACCTCGACACCCTTTTTCAACTCGCCCAATCCCTTTCACAGGAAGTCTATCGAATCAATGATGAGGAACGAAAAATCCTACACGTAGCAGCGGTCTTTGTCAATAATTTCACCAATTATATGTATAACATTGCCGATGATATACTTCAACAAGAAGGGATTGATTTCGATATATTATTGCCACTTATTCAAGAAACTATCAACAAAATATACGACCACCCACCTCACATGATGCAAACCGGTCCCGCCATTCGCAATGACGAAAAAACGATTGGAGAACATTTAAATTATCTCGAAAAATATCCTGATTATCAAAAAGTATATAACCTCTTAACTAAGAATATTAAAAAACGATAGCAAAAGTAGCGCGGTCTGTAGACCGCACACATTTTTTGCTTTGCAAAAAATAAATCACGG
>JAHDEO010000646.1 GCA_020628725.1 Saprospiraceae bacterium | reverse complement strand
CCAAGTTTTTTGTTGCATAATCGCCTTCACTTCATCGTAAGAAAGTGGGTAAAAATCGTGACAATCCACGCCCACATCAAATGACAAGCTATCCTCCAAATCAGGCAGCGTACCATGACTGTGTCCGTAAAAATGCCAATTGCCGCGCCCACTGCCGCGCCATGTACGCATCGCATAGTGGAATAGGATAATTCGCTGTACGCCATTCTTGCAGTCGGGGTCTTTTACCTTGAGTTCGTAATACTCCTTGACCCATTGGAACTTATGCTTAATCTGCAAAGCTGCGCTGTCGTGGTTGCCCGTGACGAGGTGAATTTTACCATTCAATCTTTCGACAATCGCGAGGAGGTTCTCCTTATAAGTCAAGCCGAAATCGCCGATATGATAGACGGTATCTTTGGGTTTGACTTTTTCATTCCAACGCTGAATGAGGACTTCATTCATCTCCCTCGCATTCTCAAAGGGGCGATTGCAATACTTGATAATGTTCTCGTGTCCGAAATGATGGTCGGACGTAAAAAATAATTGGTTCATAATTATTGGGTTAATGGTTAAAAATATGGGAGAGTAACGTTCTTAAATTGGATTAAGTTCCTAAGTCAGTTTGTCTGCACAAAAAAAGACCCACCAAAATGGCAGGTCTTTCACATCTTTGTTGATGGCAGTTAATCAACCGCCACCGCCACAATTGCCATCATCTTCTCTACCATCATCATTGCCTCCACACATGCCTGTGTCTGTATGTGTGTCGTTATCTCTATCGCTTCCTGTTTCTTGTTGAGTGACAACATCCCTATCAGGTTGGACGTACTCACTTTTCTCACATGAAATAAAAGCCGTCATTAAGATACCCACTACAAATGCGGATAATATTAGTTTTGATATTCTCATAAATTCAGAATTTTATTTGCGTCAACTTAGTCAAATAAGTGATATTGTATTTAGATTAACAAGATACAAAGAAAAATGTTGGGACGCAAATAAAAAGACCCACCAAAATGGCAGGTCTTTATGTTTTCACAGACAGCTAAACATCAGCCGCCCTCACAACTTGCGTAGTCATTATATGACTCTTCATTCCAAGTATCATTTTCTCTGTCACTTTCAGTGGCTTGTGCAGAAGCATTTCTGTCAGGTTGGATATACTCGCTTTTTTCGCATGAAATAAAAGCCGTCATCAGGATTCCCGCAGCAAATGCCGACATTAATAATTTTGATATTCGCATAATTTTGAATTTTGTCAGTATTATTAATGCTAAACATAAAACAATATATCGCTATCTACGGGAGACAAAGAAAAAAGTTGGGTTCAGACAAAAAAAAGACCCACCAAAATGGCAGGTCTTAATATCATCTGTTGTAAAGACAGGTCGCAATCTGTCCCTTCTATCATTAGCCTTCCAGCGCAGCCACACCACCCACAATCTCTGAAATCTCCTTCGTAATGGCTTCCTGACGGGCTTTGTTATAATCAATCTTCAATTCTTTCAGTAGGTCATCTGCATTTTCTGTCGCTTTATCCATCGCAGTCATACGGGCGCCATGCTCGGACGCGTGTGTATCGAGCAGGAACTTGTGGAACTGCGTTTTCAAAATAGACGGAACCATGTGCTTGAGCAATTCTTCCGCCGAAGGCTCAAAAACAAACAAAGCATTTTGGCTACTATTTTCTTCTCCCTCTGTCTTTTCCGCTTCTACCTTTTGAATCGGTAAAAATTGCTCTGCTTTGAAATATTGGACCGCCGCATTACGAAATTCGCCGTAAGCTACTTCGATTTTATCGTATGTTTTCCCCTCAAAATTATCCATCAAATCTTGCGCTACCATTGCAGTATTTGCAAACGATAAATCGCTAAACAATGCCATTTGGTCTTTGATGAAATTGACATCTGTGTAACGATTCTTAAAGTAATCGAAGCCCTTCTTCCCGATAAACATCATCGACAAATTCCCTGCTTTGCGTTGTGCATCATACTTCTCTACCAACTTCACTGCCTCTTTACACACAAAACTATTGAACGCGCCACAAAGTCCTCTGTTTGAAGTCACTACAACAATCAATACATTGCTTTCCGTGCGTTCTTCCGCAAAAGAAATTTCCACTTCGCCATCTAAATTAGAGACGATATTCGACAAAATTTGGCTTTGCTTGATAGAGTACGGACGCATCTGTACAATCGCCTGCTGCGCTCTACGCAACTTCGCCGCAGATACCATTTTCATCGCTTTGGTAATCTGCATCGTCGATTTAATCGAACTGATCCGGTCTCTTACTTCTTTTAAATTTGCCATGCGTTATGTGCTGGCGTACTGATGTGCTGATGTGCTGATGTGAGCGTAAAAAACGTCAGCACATCAGTAAATCAGCACTTCGGCACGTAATTATCTATATTGCTTAGTCAGGTTTGCCGCTACTTCTTTGACGGTATTGATGGCTTCGTCGGTCAATTTACCGGCTTTGAAGGCATCTAAGGCACCCTGATGATTTTGTTCCATTTCAGTGAGGAAGATGGTTTCAAATTCCTTCACTTTATCTACAGGTACATCTTTCAACAAACCTTTTGTACCCAAGTAGATAATAGCTACTTGCTTCTCAACTGTTACAGGCGAGTACTGTGGCTGCTTGAGAATTTCTACGTTACGCGCACCTTTGTCGAGTACGGCTTTGGTAGCTGCATCGAGGTCAGAACCGAACTTCGCAAATGCCTCTAACTCACGGTATTGTGCTTGGTCAAGCTTGAGTGTACCTGATACTTTTTTCATTGATTTTACCTGTGCCGAACCACCTACACGCGATACCGAGATACCTACGTTAATCGCAGGAAGTACACCTGCGTTGAACAAGTTGGACTCCAAGAAAATCTGACCGTC
>JAHDEO010000102.1:10391-18075 GCA_020628725.1 Saprospiraceae bacterium | reverse complement strand
GAAAAGGACAAGCATTTTTTGATAAGGAATTGAAATGGGGGGCAAAATGGAGTGATTATCAAGAATATTTTGAATCGGATAAAATTAAGATTGGGATTGAACTCATTGAAGATGTTTATCCATCACAACCATTTATCAACATTGACCACCACAATCAAACACAACATCGTCCGGCTTCCATTATTCAGATAGCCGAATTACTGAAAGTAGAGTTAAGTAGATGGCAAAAATTGGTGGCAGCAAATGATAGCGGTTACATTCCGGCAATGCAAAAGATAGATGCTACCGAACAAGAAATACAAAAAGTTCGTAGGGCAGACAGGGTGGCACAAGGAGTGACAGAAAGTGATGAGACATTGGCTGTACAATCCATTAACGAACACTTAAAAATTCAAAATGGCTTGACGGTAGTTAAAGCTCTCACAGATAAATTTTCACCAATCGCAGACAGACTTTACGGCAAAACAAATAATCATTTATTAATATACACAGACAACGAAATAACCTACTACGGAGTTGGTAAGCAACTGATTACTGAAAAGATAGACGATACACTTGATGAAGGACAATCATATTCGGGAGGAGGCGAAAATGGATTTTGGGGAGTAGGCAAAGAAACTTTTTCTTCCGATAAACTGCACTCATTAGTAAACCAAATTATTGAAATTTTTAAAAACCACACTTAACCCTTGTCCCAAACCACTATGTCCAAAACACCATTCAGCCACCACATTTTTATTTTTCCTTTCAGATGGGATTATCTCAAAACTTCAAAATGTTTAAATGATTCTTCATTTTTAGAAAGAACAAGACTTGCAGACATTGAAAGGTTACTTCCTGAACATTGGGAAAAAGAGGATTTTTCAATTAAGACGATTGAAAAAGATGATTTCAACACCTACAATGAATACACATATTTCCATGATTATAGTCGGGAAGTTTTAGGAATTAGTAGGCGTGAAGTCAAAAGTACATTGAGGTATAGACTTGCAATACGCCATGAGTCTAATCCTATGTACAATATTCATATAAAAGGAGAACATCAACCTTTTAAGTTAAACATCGACAAAATAACCGCCTACTTTTATGATGTAGGTGTGGGATGTTTTGCTTTTCATCTCGAAAACCGTGAAACTGCCGATGCTACACATATTCTTAAAATTAATAATTTTGGCAGAAGGATTTACCCTCAATTTTTAGGAACGGATGAAGACGACCAAATTGGTGTAACCCAAGGGGCTTTCCTTCCCGAAAAGATTGAATTAAAAAATGTTTTAGATGTCGATATATCAGAAGAATTTACTTATTTCAATTTGAGTAAACCAATTCCTGACAAACTACCCGCCCATATCTCTAAACTACTTGGAAGTGAATTTGAGTTCAGAGCATACGAAAAAAGTGAAAACGTTGTCTTATTGAGACCTATAATTGATGATAGGATGTACACGATGTCCTTTTATTTTAAAGATGAAAAATTAAAAGAACTATCCAATTACAATAAGCAGACGGAAGAATATAGTTATATCAATAATGATTTTTGGTATTCATATGTATATGTGGATGATACTACCCCGGCTTGCTCTAGTAAGACAATGATGCGTAACCTACTCAAAAAAAGCACTTACGATAGATGGCTTGACTATAAATGGGGTCAAACACTTTATGGAATCTCAAGATATTCATTTGTAGTATTACTGGATAGGACAAAACACGCAGAAGTACATACCAAAAATCATTTCAAATATCACTACTTCAATATGGCGGTGATTGCCTTGATGCAACGAGCAGCCATACTCCGCTTCTCCGGCGAAACTTCACACGTAGTTGATAAAATCAAAGATACATCCGTAAGCGATTCCGAGTCAATGAGATTGATTTCAGAGTTGTACCTTGAACACATTTATTTCATCAATAAAATGTATCATAGAGAAATCTCACCACAAGAACAAGGTATAGAATTGTATGAAATGTTGACTTCGGTGATGGAGATTGAAGAACATAATAATTACTTGAATCGTGAGATTCAAGAACTACATAATTATGCTTCATTTATAGACAATAAAAACAACGAAGTACGTGAAAGCATCCGCAATAAAAAAATGGATAACCTCAATAAAGAAACTGCAAAACTCACAAGAGTAGCTACATGGTTTCTTCCGGCTGGTCTTTTGGTCGGAATACTTGGCATGAATACTATACCATCAGAAGCAGAATTTAATACAAATGGATTAATTAGTATAATCGTAGTTGTATTATTTATAATATTCTCATATATATTGGTTTATTTATCTAAAAATAACAAATAATGGGTAACTCACATAAAATTCCCCTCAAACAACACACCCCCATTCTCCACTTCCAATACCGACAGGATGGCGCAGGGCTACGGGCTACCGAACTAAAGCCCAAACTCGACAAACTACTGCATCGGGTAATACAAGTACCGGGAAATTGGCTGGTAGGTCACGGACACAACGACATCACCGCCCTCGACTACAAACTTAAAATCAAGGGAGATGTTACCGATGATTATTTAGTGGCGAGTTCCATTCCGAGATTTGTACGTGAGGAATTTCAAGATGCTAACCAACCTTTTATCACAAGCGCACCATACTTTGCGGACAACGAACCGATTAAAAATAAGAAATTGGACGATGCACGGCGGGGTAGAATGATGCAAAATGTCCGATTGGAGTTCTTTAGTTTTCATACCGGATTAATTGATGCCATTGAGGAGTGGTTGCCCGTGCTATTGGCGTATGAGAATTTCGGACTACGACAAAGCAAAGGATTTGGTGGTTTTTGTCCTGCTTCTTTTGATGATGGCGGTAAAGATTTTGAAAGAAATCTAAAGAAACATCCTGATTTCAAAGGTGGATTATATTATGGTGTTCGCGGTGGTTTCAAGGCTGCGTTCAAAAAGATAGACGAGGAATATAAAATCCTGAAAAGCGGCTTTGCCAAAGAGTCTTCTCAAATGATGGTCTATTTTGATGAACAATTTGGAGTGGATTGGGAAAAGCCCACCATCAAACGCGAACTGGTCAAGGGTAGGGGAGAGCCACGCCGCCCCGACTACTCTGACGATGACCGCGTAAAGTACATCCGCGCTTTGCTTGGTGTGGCAGAGTTGTACGAATTTCCACGCGACAACAAAGAAAAAATCACCATCAAGAATAACAACGGTATAGACCGTTTTCGCTCACCGATTACTTTCAAAGTATTCAACGAAACGGTCTATATGATTTGGCATGAGATACCGGATGAAATATACGATGCTGAATTTACTTTCACCAATAGACGCGGCAAAAATATCCGTATCAAAACCCCACCAAAATCTATCAACTTCAATTTAGAAGATTTTTTATTAAACCACGTAGATAGTAAATGGAATGAACTCACAAAATAAATCTTATATCGGACTTACGATTGGTCCCATTTTTCAGACTTTAAGCAAAGTCAAAAGTACCCGCGCCTTATTTGCTGCGAGTTACCTGTACTCGTATGCTATGCGCGAAATACTTGAAACCCTCAAAAACAAAGGCGTAAGCGAAGCCCAAATTTTACTTCCGGCGATGACCAATACTGCAACGGCGGGGGTAGGATTGTACCCTGACCGTATGATAATGGAGGGGAACGATGCAGATTTTCAAAAACTGCAAGAAGCAAGGGAAAGTGTGATTCAGCAATTGGCAACTGATACCCAAGTCGGTGTGGATTACTTGAAAAAGTATTTTCAATTCTATTGTTTCAAAGGAGATTTTGAGGTGGGAGAACAAACCATTAATGAAATCAATGCCGTGCTGGATACGCTCGAACTTCGCAAGGCATATCCCGATAAAGAAAGTGACGGACTCATTCAATTTCTCAATGAAAAAAGAGGTTCTTTTTTGATAAGAGATGCGTTCAGAAAGGATGATGCCCGTTTTCCTTCTCTCATTCAAATTACTTCTGACGAGTTGAGATTTATCAATGAAGATAAGTACAAAAAGGCAATTACTCAATTTGTGCATAATGCCGAAAGTAACCGCAGTGATGTTGATGTGGATAATAGCTTGATTGAAGCGTTTAAGGGAGACGACTTCAAACGCGACAGAAACGATATTAAAAGCCTGTTTCGGTCTTACCATAAATACATCGCTATCGTACAGGCAGATGGTGACAGCATAGGGAAGCATGTAAAAGAGCAGCTAAAAGGCGATAGTGCAGCTATCAAAGATTTCTCCCAAAAGTTGCTCAAATTTGGTATGGAAGCCGCCGAACTTATCAAAAAATTTGGTGGTGCGCCTATCTTCATCGGTGGTGATGATTTGTTGTTTTTCGCGCCTATTAAAAATGACAAAGGAGGTACGGAAAGTGATGGCGGAACCGTCTTTTCGCTTATCAGACAAATTGACGAGAGATTTCACAGCCATTTTCCGAAAGCACAGGGCGACCCAACCATGTCATACGGCATCTCAATGACTTATTACAAATACCCGATGAACGAAGCCCGCGATTTGGCATACCATACGATGTATGAAGCCAAAAATAAGCAAATTTACACCAATAAAAATGCGGTGGCTTTCAACCTCATAAAGCATAGCGGACAGGACATCAAATGCGGATTGGAGAAGGGTTTTGGAACGGGTAGAAATGCTTATGACCTTTTCTTGGATTTGCTCGAAACGACTTTGATGGATGAGAAAGCCAATTTTATAAATTCTATTACTTATGTCCTTGAATTTCAGCGTGAAACTATCAATCACCTGATGACATTGGAAGATAAGGATGATAGGATTGAAAACTTCTTCGACAATAATTTCAATGAAGATGTCCACAAGAAAAACAAACGTTTCATGGGCGGTATCGTGGATTTGATAAAGCAACTCTACACCGAGTACCCAATCAACGTAGAGAAAGGCAGAGAACCCCTCGACAAACTCTACGCCATGCTACGATTTATTCACTTTGTAACTTCTGACGAGCAATGAATACAATAAAAAAAATCACCCTCACGCCATTGGATAAATTCTTTTTTGGTGGTGAAAATTTCTTTGACGCTGATGATGGGGTCTTTTACTTCCAAACCTCACGCGATTTTCCGCAGCAGACGACTTTGTTGGGATTAATTCGTCATCAAATCCTACTGCAAAATAATTTGATGAAGGACGGCGAAATTGACCCTGCTAAAAATGCAGCCAACTGGATTGGGCAGGAAAGTTTTACAGCCAACAACACTTCACCGGATTTCAAGAAAATCAAACGACTTTCTCCGGCATTTATCACCCATGAGGGTGTGCGATTGCAGCCGCATTGGATGGCAAACCAAGAGGAAGCAACGGCGGATAAATTTACGTTTGGCAAGACCTTCAAGGCTTCTTTTCACGGAACGGTAGAACAGGATATTGCACTGGTAGAAACCTACACCGAAAAGCATGGCATCCAATACGGTTTTAAGGAAACAGACGGAACGAACTATTTCAAATACGACGAAGTTTATGACGAACGCGAAGCACCGCAAATTGGTATTGACAAACAAAGTCGTTATACCGTAGATGACGATGCGCGAGGCTTTTACAAATTCAAATACTGTCGTTTGAAACCCAAGTTTGCCTTTTCATTTTACGTGGAAATAGAGCAGGATGTCAATTTGAAATCGGAATTTATCACGATGGGAAAAGAACGTTCTGCCTTCAAAATGACGGTAGAAGATGTACCGGATTTTCCTGTTACATGGTCAGATTTGCAACCGGGTAGTAAGATTGTTTTGTTATCTGATACACGGGTAGAAAACAAAATTTACGACTATTGTGATACCATAATTTCCGATACTATCAGTTTTAAAAATATTAAAAATACAGTAAAAGGAACGACCAATTATTCGGACAAACCCACTTGGTCAAACCGCATGAACTTACTCAAACGCGGCAGCATTTTACACATCAGCAATCAAGCCGATATGGAGGAAGTAAAGCGGCTTTTAAACCAAGCGAATTTTCAAAAAATCGGCTACAACTACTACACCAATTACTAATCACCAATCACTAAATTACTAATATATCATGCAATTCAAAGCAAATTTATACAGCCTGACGGCGGTTACTAATATGCACGTAGGCAGTGGCAAAAACAACTACGGCATCATAGACAACCTTGTTCAGCGTGATGTCTTGTCGGATTTTCCGACTATCAATTCATCGAGTTTGAAAGGGGCGATACGCGAATATTTCGACCCAAAAGGAGCGCATCCGCCGCACGTCACGCACATCTTTGGCAGCGACCCCAAGCAAGACAGCCACCAAAACAAACCGGGCAAATACCGCTTTTTTAGTGCCAATTTGCTAAGTACGCCTGTACGTAGTAACCTCCTGCCTTATGTCAATGTGACCTGCGAGGCAATCATCACCGAATTTCTGGATAATTTGGCAAAATTCGATATTGAATACCCTCATGCCGATACACTCAAAGCATGGATAAAAACACATTCGGGCGAAGCCACGCACTACGAAAGCGACTTGGACGGCAACCTCAATGTCGAAATGCTGGATTTGAAAGCGACAAAAGGCAGTTTTGCAGAAATGAACGTGATTAGCAATTTATTTGGCAAACACCCCGTACTCGTATCCAATCCGCGATTCAAAGAACTGACCAACGACAATCACCTCCCCGTTATTTCACGCAATTATCTCGAAAACGGCATCAGCAAAAACCTTTGGTATGAGCAGGTACTTCCCCGGCAAAGTCGTTTTTATTTCATTGTACTGGTGCCGGATGCGGACAGCCATTTTGCACAATTCAGTACAGACTTGCAAGCCCAACCCGTACAGGTAGGCGGCAATGCGAGTATTGGTTACGGCTTTAGCAAAATTTCAAACCTGACGTAAAACGATTTTGCAAATCGTTCTATATATAGCATGACGATTTATAAAATCGTTGGTTCTTTGACAATTTGGCTAGTAAAATTATTTCTTTTTATTATTGATGAAAAAATAGAGATAACTCGTTGATTATAAACCTATAAGGTTTTGAAAACCTTATAGGTTTGGGGCGGAGTTCCATTTCAAAAAGTATTACTACTCAAATTGTCAAAGAAGCAGACCGTTTTACATTCAAAAACATCTTGACAATGAAAAAAATAGAAAAATTAATACCACACGCCATTAAAGTCATCAAAGACGCGGGTATCACGGACGGCATGGAAGTACGCTCGGAATACAATGGTTATATTTCATCTTTTGGGGCAAGTATTACGCGGTCGGGCTTATTGCCTACGGTGATATTTTTTGAGAACGAGGATAGCGACACCAATGCCAAACGCCACCTCGTTCCGAAGGCATTATTACACCTGATTGGACAACAATTCAACCATGAAAAATTGAGCGATTATGTAATGAAAAATGATACATCGCACACCGAAAAACTAAGCGAAATATCCGATGCGGCAGTAGCCCTCAAAATCGCTTTACGTACTTACAAAATTCTAAATTAATCCGCTATGACTACACCAAATATAGGTTGGCTTTTTTACAAAGACTATTTCAGCGAACTATCGCAAATGGCACATAAAGCCGATCCCGATTTCAAATTTAAGGAGAAAAACACCCGCATGTTTGGTCAAAAACTCGACGACCACGAACAGCGCGAACTCCTCAAAGTCAACATCTCCAATATCAAGACCTTCAACGTCCGTACCGAGTACCCC
>JAHDEO010000102.1:0-10381 GCA_020628725.1 Saprospiraceae bacterium | reverse complement strand
ATTACGGGAACGGGTATCACCCACGATTTTTCGCACGATGATGCACTCAAACTCGGTTTCAGCTTCGACCATACGACCGGACTGCCTTACATCCCGGCATCATCGGTCAAGGGGATGCTACGCGCTTATTTTCCGAGCCGATTGAGAGAAAAAGAAATTGACACCGAAAAAGCACAGGCAATGGAAAACTACCTCATCGCCACCTTAGCCGAACTTGACGTGACGGGCATCACCCCCGATATCCTGCACCGCCTCGAACTCAATATATTTGAAGGCTACAACGGCGAAAAGGGCAAAGACGACAAAAACCGCAACTCCATTTACCAACGCGATATTTTCTTTGATGCCTACCCGCAGTTTAGCGCATACGAAGGTACGGGCGGAAAGGATATGGGGCGATTTCTTGGCGAGGGAGTCATCACGCCACATGGCAAAGACCCGCTCAAAGACCCTACACCCGTCAAATTTCTCAAAATACTGCCCAATGTCTCTTTTTCATTTCAATTCCGACTGCATCCCGTCACTATTGAGGGCATTACGATAGATGATGTGAAAAAATATATGCTATTCCGCGAATTGTTGATGCAATTTGGTATTGGCGCAAAAACGAATGTGGGCTTTGGGCAGATGGTCGAAAATTAAATCTCTAAAACAAGTTTTACATTATGTCTATTTTTAATAAAAAATCAGTTGGGAAAAATTATATTTTTGCTGTTGGTATTAATAATTATAAATTCATCAGCCGCTTGGGAAATCCGGTAAAAGATGTTGATGACGTAATTGAACAATTGGTTTCGAGGTATGAGTTTGCGTATGATAATGTAATAAAATTAACCAATGAGAATGCCACACGAACTGGAATATTGACAGAATTGCAGAGACTATGTGAAGAATTAAAGGAAAACGATAATTTGATATTTTTTTATGCGGGACATGGGGAAAGCAGGTTGGATACAGGCTATTTAGTTCCTTATGATGCTGTTTATGATTCCGAAAGAAAAATTGCACGTATCTCTGACTGTATAACATACAACGACTTAATCGGGCTTTATTTTAAAGCAATTAAAGTTAGACATCTTTTTGTGATAATTGATGCCTGTCATCCGGGGTTAATTTTTGAGGTAGAAGGAGGACGAAGAGGACGAAGTGCAGCAGTTTCTCGTTACGCAATTACTTCTGGTAGAGAACAACGTGTTTCAGATGGAAAGAAAGGTAAGAATAGCCCTTTTTCATCAGCTCTGATTAGTGTATTATCAGAAAATAAAGTTGATATAGCCGTACCAGTATTATGTGAACAGGTGATAAAAAAACTTGGAAATACAAAAGCTAATCATGGTCAGTTAAAGGGAATCGGGCATAGAAATTATACATTCGTTTTAGAAAGAAAAATAAGCGAAGACACTTATAACGATTGGAGCAGAGCGAAGAAAATTATGACTGAATCTGTTCTCAAAACTTTTTTAAATAAGCATCCCAAAAGTGTTTTTGACGATGAGATAAAACGATTGGTGAGATTATCTCGACCATTAGAAAAAGGAATTGATGAATTTGAATTGTTAGAGCAGCTTTGCATAGAGATTCACGAACCGGATAAGGAATTTTTTACTGTAAAATCACAACAACTTAATCAGAATGCAGAAGAAGTTGAACCAACTGGACATTTACTGTACTATGAAGCACTATATTATTTAATTGAGATAGCCAATTATATAGACAACCGATTTGGTTTAAAATTTATGGCTTATTATAAAATGGAACAGAAGAAGTTTGAAAGTAATACCGTAAAAGTTAAATCAACAAATGGAGACGAATTTTTAGTGATGAAAGATTTAGTTTCAATATCTGAATTTCGGACTTACAGTGAAATTAACGATGAAGACTTTCCTTCTGATATAGATGATGCGCCTGACGAAGATAGAGAAAAATATAAATTTAGAGAAGAAGACCCAATTAGATATATATCTTGGTTTGAAGCAGATAAGTATGCTAAATGGTTAAACTTCAAATTGGGACTGACTTTCAATGGTTATCGTCTTCCGACAGATAAAGAACTATTTGCCGCTTCAAGTTTAATTAATACAAATGATAAGATCTGGGAATGGTGTCAAAACGATAATATCATTGATGCAGATACAGATGAAGATTATTCAAAAGAAGAATTAACCTATCCTACAAAAGTGGTAATAAAAAATGATAAAGAATCCTACATGAAGCCGGAAGAACCAACCAATGATGTAGGCTTCCGTCTCCTCCGTCCCCTATACGACCACTCACACCAACATTCAATCGAAAGCAAAACATAAAAAAATATGACATCAGCACATCAGCACAGCAGCACATCAACACGCCGACACGTCACCACCTTGCACCTAACATTGGATTTGCCCCTCCGCGACCACCAGCTCCGCCAATTCAGAGGCGCGATGGCAGAGCTTGCCGGATGGGAAAATCGGCACTTCCACAACCACATCGACCGTAAACGCACCACGCAGCAAGCATCCTTGATACAGTACCGCACCGTAGGTGGCAGGGCGAGCATCTTTGGGATAGGCGAGGGCGTAGAGCAAGTCCGCCACCTGCTCCGCAAGACCGGGCAACAATTCACGATGGGCGGGCGCAGCTACACCCTACGCGTACGCGACCTGCACGAGCGCGACCTACGCATACGTACCACCCCGCAGCCACAGAAATACCACATCAGCCGATACATCCCCCTCAACAAAGCCAACTTTGAGGAGTGGAAACAAACCGAACACCTCGCCGACCGTATCGCCCTCATAGAGCGCACCCTTACGGGGCATCTGCTCGGCGTATGCGAAACACTCGGCTACCACGTCGGCGATAGGCTACAAGTCCGTATCAGCGACCTGCGACATACACACACCGTCCGTTGCTTTGGTGCGCCGCACATCGCCTTCGACCTCGCATATACCGTCAACCTCAATCTCCCCGACCACATCGCTATAGGAAAAGGCGGCACGCTCGGTTTTGGCATACAAGAAAGATATAAAGAACGGGCAACCCGAAAATCTAAGTTGCGGGTGAGCGAGTTACGGGTTGCGAGTTAGGAAAACCCATAACAACAACACTACAAAACCACAACACCACAACACGCTCCTTGACATACATACGTATCGCAATCGTCATTCACGATTTATCAGAAGCTCGGATACGTGGGCTAATGAAATAAATCTGCGAACAGGGATGACCAAATATTACAAATAACATTTATCAGGGAACATTGAACATTTCATCAAGAATGAAATATATCACCAAATGATAAATGTTATTTGTTGAATGAATAAAAATACATAATATGAAAAATAATATTACTTATGAAAAGGCGTATGCTTTTGCTATTCGAATTGTAAAGGCTTATCAGTTTCTCAATACGGAAAAGAAAGAATACATACTTTCAAAACAAATGCTACGTAGTGGTACATCCGTTGGGGCTAATGTTGCGGAAGCTAACGGTGCGATTTCTAATGCAGATTTTTCCGCAAAAATCAGTATTGCATATAAAGAATGTCTTGAAACCAAATTCTGGCTCTCACTTATGCACGACACCGGGTATTTAGATAAAAAGCAATTCACTTCACTACACGAAGACGCTGATGAAATCGCCAAAATTCTATTTTCCATTCTCAAAAAAACAAGGATAAAACATTAAACATTATGACATTTATCATATATCAATAAACGTTCAACATTTTATCGAAGATGAAATTAACCACTGAATGATAAATGTTACCTGTTCAATGTTCAGTGAAAAATGCAACTCGTATTGAACACCAACGGACTGGTACTATCCAAGCGCAACAAAAGTTTCTATGTCAGAACAAAGGAACACAGTCGCACCATCAGTCCGTACAGAATCCGTAGCATTGCAGTCACGGCAGACTGCCTCATCAGTCATGCCGCCGTAGCACTGGCTACCCAACACGGCATCCCGATTGTATTTCACAATCGCGTCGGGAGAGCCCATACACGCACGTATAGCGCGGAGTTTACCAACATCCACACTATACACAAACGACAAACCCTATTCAGCTACACCCCCGATGCCACCCGTTGGATTATCGGGCTGTTTGAGATGAAACTCCAATATCAGATACAGAACCTCAAGTATCTGGCAGACAAACGACGAGGTATGAAAACCGATATCAACCGGACGATTGAACAAATCTCCAAATTTGCCGAAGGCTTCAAGGCTTACCACGATGCGCTTTTGCAAGACTGCTCCAACAACCTCATGGGCATCGAGGGAAAAATCGCCCAACAATACTGGCAGACCGTATCAGCCGCTTTGCCAAAACAATATCAATTCGGGAAGCGTAGCCGCCGACCGGCAGTTGACCCCTTCAATGCTGTACTCAACTATCTCTACGGGATGATGTATGGTGTAGTAGGAAGTGCCGTACATGCTGCTGCGCTCGACCCCTATTGCGGCTTTTTACATGCCGACCAGTATAATGCCCCTACATTTGTATTTGATATGATTGAGCCGTTTCGCCCGTGGGTGGATAAGCTACTCATCGAAACTTGTATGACCGAAAAACTCCTTTTATCACATTGTACCAAAGATAAAGCCGGAGCAGTCCGACTCAATAAAAAAGGAAAGGAATACTTTATACCGCAATTCAATGACACGATGCAAATCAAAAAACGCATCGACCAACGACAGCTCACTGCTCGCAATCATATCTATCGGTTGGCAGGCGAATTTGCACAACGACTGCTACACGACAAAGTACAATACACAGTCACCAAAACTGAAAATACAAATGAATAGACTGGTCTGCTACGATATTACCGACAATAAGCTACGCAAAAAAATAGCCGATAAACTGATTCAATTTGGACTCGCAAGGGTACAACTCTCAGTTTTTATCGGCTATGTAGCCGCACCACATTACACGAAGATGAAAGAGGAAATTATGGAGAAAATAGATGAAGGAAACAGCGATACCGATAGCATTATTTTTATGGATTTACACCAAGACCAAATCAAAAATATGATTATCTTGGGGCGACTCCAAGCCGATGCCGATTATATCCTGAATACCACCAACACGATTATGATTTGATAATTATTTTGATATAGACGAAAATGTTATTTTTGTTGTATTTGACAAAAAAGCCCAAAGTTAGTTCTAAAGAAAATTCCATAATTCATTTATAATCAGATTTTTATAAAAATCTGGTGTCAGAGAATGTGCGAATGAAAAGTTGCACTGAGACATTGTTATAACTAACGGAAATACACCGAAAACAGTCAGAGAATGTGCGAATGAAAAGTTGCACTGAGACATTACTTTCGTTATCAGTGTTGTAGGCAATTAGTCAGAGAATGTGCGAATGAAAAGTTGCACTGAGACCTTTGTTTTCGTTTAACCATCCCCAATCACCCAAGTCAGAGAATGTGCGAATGAAAAGTTGCACTGAGACAAAAAGATTTGACCATACACAAACGTCAGAGAATGTGCGAATGAAAAGTTGCACTGAGACTTGGAATAGAAAAAGTTAGTACAGAGTCGATTGGTCAGAGAATGTGCGAATGAAAAGTTGCACTGAGACGTTTTGGCTTTTTGGCGGAAATATAATAAATATTAGTCAGAGAATGTGCGAATGAAAAGTTGCACTGAGACAAAACCACCATAGGCAGTAAAGGAAAGTTTTTGTGTCAGAGAATGTGCGAATGAAAAGTTGCACTGAGACATTCAATGTAGCCTTGTCGGTCATCACGCAAGTCAGAGAATGTGCGAATGAAAAGTTGCACTGAGACAAAAGTAGTTGTAATTGAAATAAATAGGACTGTGTCAGAGAATGTGCGAATGAAAAGTTGCACTGAGACAAGAAGTTTATCTTACCCCAAGAACCTTTTCCAAGTCAGAGAATGTGCGAATGAAAAGTTGCACTGAGACTTAATACAAAGGTGTTCCACCACTTGCGCTAATTGTCAGAGAATGTGCGAATGAAAAGTTGCACTGAGACATTCCAAGTAGAGCCTTCTTCATATTTGTTTGGATGTCAGAGAATGTGCGAATGAAAAGTTGCACTGAGACTTCAAAAGGCATTGCAAGTCTCTTTTGAAATAATGTCAGAGAATGTGCGAATGAAAAGTTGCACTGAGACTTCAGTGACTTTCTTCGCTTCTTCGGGCATCTTGGTCAGAGAATGTGCGAATGAAAAGTTGCACTGAGACTTATGGAGTTTTTAGCATAGCGATTGATTCCCCAATGTCAGAGAATGTGCGAATGAAAAGTTGCACTGAGACTACAACAATCCAAGCACATAATATGCCAAGTCAGAGAATGTGCGAATGAAAAGTTGCACTGAGACTATGGCTTAAATTAAGCGAAGCTGTTTGTTTGAATGTCAGAGAATGTGCGAATGAAAAGTTGCACTGAGACAAACATGTAACATTCTATTTTTCATGCCTTCTGCTGTCAGAGAATGTGCGAATGAAAAGTTGCACTGAGACATCTTTTTTGGCTTGCGCCAAACTGTCTTGGAAGTCAGAGAATGTGCGAATGAAAAGTTGCACTGAGACTCTCCGATTCAAAAATGGATACTCTTCGTCGGGACGGTCAGAGAATGTGCGAATGAAAAGTTGCACTGAGACAGCAAATCTCTGACTCGGATATGCGGGAATGGGGTCAGAGAATGTGCGAATGAAAAGTTGCACTGAGACCTCCTGTATCCCCATAACAATTCTCAAATGTGAGGTCAGAGAATGTGCGAATGAAAAGTTGCACTGAGACCAAAGCAATTGAATGCGGTTATTGGTTAAGATGGGTCAGAGAATGTGCGAATGAAAAGTTGCACTGAGACCTGTTTGTTGCATTATGAGGTTTGCCTTTGCCATGTCAGAGAATGTGCGAATGAAAAGTTGCACTGAGACAGTGTCCATCCAGTTCCAGTTCCAGTTCCAGTTGTCAGAGAATGTGCGAATGAAAAGTTGCACTGAGACAATCTAAGTCGGAATCTTCGGCAACATAGAGTTGGTCAGAGAATGTGCGAATGAAAAGTTGCACTGAGACAAGATACATAGGGTGTTGTGCAAATGCGACTGTGTCAGAGAATGTGCGAATGAAAAGTTGCACTGAGACAAAAAACCACATGTCAAAAACTTCTGTTGGGGTATTGTCAGAGAATGTGCGAATGAAAAGTTGCACTGAGACAATATTTACCTTTTGAATTAATCGTTGATGCCATGTCAGAGAATGTGCGAATGAAAAGTTGCACTGAGACTTTTTATCTGCTATCCACTTGGAGGTGTCTTGTGGTCAGAGAATGTGCGAATGAAAAGTTGCACTGAGACCTTCTCCAAATGCAGGTACGTCCCCAAAGCCCGGAAGTCAGAGAATGTGCGAATGAAAAGTTGCACTGAGACTTGTTCATCTGCCGGTAGCTCGAAGTCAGAGAATGTGCGAATGAAATGCTGACCATGTGTTTTGTGCGTTGATGTCAGAGAATGTGCTAATGAAAAGTTGCACTGAGACGTAAACTATCTGCTTTCTGACCGAGAAATCCACAGTCAGAGAATGTGCGAATGAAAAGTTGCACTGAGACGTACCTTGACCAAATGCCAAGGTAAACGTTGTGCCTGTCAGAGAATGTGCTAATGAAAAGTTGCACTGAGACTCCCGATGAGTAGTTGCTGTATTTCTGCGATGACGTCAGAGAATGTGCTAATGAAAAGTTGCACTGAGACATTGATTGCAAAGGTTCACTAATAGCGAATCATAGTCAGAGTTATGTGCGAATGAAAAGTTGCACCAAAACACAAATCAGCCAATTTACACACAAAAAACACATTTCTGGCTGATGCAATAGTATTTATCAGCCAAAACCCGTATTTTTACTTCAAAATTGGCTGATTATGAATGCAAAAAACGCGATAATAGGCAGAAAACAGGAAATCGAACAATTAGACCGCATCCGGCGCAGTCGGAAATCGGAGTTCTTGGCGGTATATGGACGGCGACGAGTCGGCAAGACTTTTTTGATACGCGAATATTTCGACTACCGCTTTGATTTTCAGATGTCAGGCTTGGCAAATGCTACGACCAAGCAGCAGCTATTCAATTTTGATACTGCCCTCCGCAAGCAGTCCAACCTCGTATATGAGGACGCTTCGGCAAATTGGCTCATTGCCTTCCAACGCCTCATCGAGCATCTCGAAAACAAAGCTCCCGGCGAAAAAATCGTCCTGTTTTTGGACGAACTCTCTTGGTTGGATACCCCGGCGTCCGATTTCGTCATGGGCTTAGAGCATTTCTGGAACAGTTGGGCGACCAACCGCAAAGATGTCCTGCTCATCGTCTGTGGTTCGGCAGCATCGTGGATGGTCAATACCCTTTTCAACGATAGCGGCGGCTTACACAATCGTGTCACCCAAAAAATGAAAATCGAGCCATTCAACCTCCAAGAAACCGAAGCCCTGCTCACTGCCAAAAATTGTGCATTTGAGCGTTACCAAACCCTTCAACTCTACATGGTTTTGGGCGGCATTCCTTACTATCTTGATGCCGTGCAATCGCATTTGAGCGTACCACAAAACATTCAAGCCTTGCTCTTTGATAAGGCGGGTTTGCTCAAAAACGAATTTTTCAACCTCTACCGTTCGCTCTTTCGCAAATACGAGATATACGAAAAAATCGTAGCCATACTTGCCACCAAAAACGAGGGCTTGCAGCGCAGCGACATCATCCGGCTGTCAGGCATATCCTCCGGTGGTACACTTACCAAAGTACTGGCAGACTTAGAAGAAAGCGGCTTTATCTGCGCCTATACTGCATTTGATTTCAAACAAAAAAATACGCTATACCGCCTGTCTGATTATTACACGGCGTTCTATTTTAGATTCATCCAACCCGGAAAATACAGTGGCAAAGAAGCATGGCTCAACCTCATTGACCATCCTGTGCAGCGCACATGGCAGGGCTTTGCCTTCGAGCAAATCTGCCTCGACCATGTGTGGCAAATCAAAAAAGCCCTCGGCATCAGTGGCGTACAGTCCAACAACGTGACATGGAAAGGCAGCACGGGCAAAAAAACCGCCCAGATAGACCTGCTCATCGACCGTCGCGACCAAGTCATCAATCTCTGTGAATGTAAATTCTCACTCGATACCTTCTCGATAGATAAAGCCTACGCCGAGCAATTGAGGTCAAAAATAGCCACCTTCAAAACCGCATCCAAAACCAAAAAATCCGTCTTTCTGACCATGATGACCACCTACGGCGTCACACAAAACCAATACGCCAACCTCTTAGTCAGAAACCAAATCACAATGGACGATTTATTTGTTTGAACATGTAGTTCCCAAATTTGAAATCTCCTTCAAAATAAGCGCAATACGAACGCGATTTTTTTTATTTTTTATGGAAAAAAGATGGCGTCTGACTTTTCCTGAAAAAAACCGATATAATGTCATTAATATTACGTTCGGGCGATATTACTTCAGCCACACCATTTCACCAAAAACAACATCACACTTTGCCAAAATTTACTTCATCCGTCACCTTGCTTTCTCTTTAAAGTTTCATCATTCGCTATCGAATGTTGTTCTACCTTTTTGGATTTTTGGGCTATCTGTACAACTTGAATACCACCAACACGATTAGTATTTGACAATTATTTTGATATATGCAAAAATTGCATTTTTGTTGTATTTGACAAAAAAGCCCAAAGTTAGCTCTAAAAGAAATCCCATAATTCATTTATAATCAAAATTTTATAAAAATTCGGTGTCAGAGTATGTGCGAATGAAAAGTTGCACTGAGACTAAGTAATTAGATATTTTTCATTGTTTACAATGGTCAGAGTATGTGCGAATGAAAAGTTGCACTGAGACTGCCCCATAGGCATTCACGTATGGCTTTTTATTGTCAGAGTATGTGCGAATGAAAAGTTGCACTGAGACATTCCTACCGTGTTGGTTGCATTTGTATTCGTTTGTCAGAGAATGTGCGAATGAAAAGTTGCACTGAGACAATCTCACCTCTTTGTTTGAGACGACCATTCAAGTCAGAGTATGTGCGAATGAAAAGTTGCACTGAGACATTCAGTAAATCTTGAGGTATTTCCTGACCACTAAGTCAGAGAATGTGCGAATAAAAAGTTGCACTGAGACCTTTGTAGGGAACAATCGTCGGATTCTCTGTGTTGGTCAGAGAATGTGCGAATGAAAAGTTGCACTGAGACATTCAGTAAATCTTGAGGTATTTCCTGACCACTAAGTCAGAGAATGTGCGAATAAAAAGTTGCACTGAGACCTTTGTAGGGAACAATCGTCGGATTCTCTGTGTTGGTCAGAGAATGTGCGAATGAAAAGTTGCACTGAGACATTCAGTAAATCTTGAGGTATTTCCTG
>JAHDEO010000101.1 GCA_020628725.1 Saprospiraceae bacterium | reverse complement strand
ATATGTCCACTTATGTGTCGGGACAGACTTTGAGTGTGTGTGGAGCGATGAATAGATAAATGAGAGGTCAGAACGCCTTGCTGTCAGAAGTCAGAACATTATCATTGTCAGATAATCTGACTTCTGACAGTGAAAACGGCCTGACAGCAAAGCGTTCTGACCTCTCATTACATCCACCACATTAGTCCCAAAAACACCAATCCACCAAAAATATACCCGCCAATAACATCTGTGAGAAAATGTTTTTTCAAAAAAATACGTGAATACCCCACCACGATAATCACCGCTAAAAAGAGTAAGCTAAAACCAAGATTGGGCGCAAGGTAAGCCAATGTCAAATACACCACTGCAATACGAGAAGAGTGCAAACTCGGAAAACTTCCCGCGTCGATTTTCTCTAATGCGTTGGAATATTTTTGCCCATCGGGACGAGGTTTATGGAAAAATAATTTGATGAGAGAACCCACTAATTCATTGACAAGCAATGCAATGAGTAGTGTTTTGTATTCAGTCGTCCAGCGAAGAAAGCACAAAGGCACGAGCAGCAAAATGATAGGATTGGCAAGCGAGGTGAGGTCGCGCATCCATTCGCCGAATTTGTATTTACCGAAAGTTTTCATTTCAACTTCAAATGCAACTTCAACCGCAACTTCAAACAGAATAAAAACAATTTGCCTTTGGCAAATTATAAAATTGAGGTTGAGGTTGAAGTTGCATTTGAGGTTGTTTACGCAATCAATTTCCAGTTGTTTCTAAAGAAAATATATCCTGAATACAAGGTCAGCGCCAGCGTGGCTATGAGCGCGATATACATCGTATAAATCAAGGCATAATGGAAGTAAGTCGGGTAGTAAATTTTACACATGAAAATCAGGTAAATGTAGCCAATACTTCCCATTTGGAGGACGGTTTTGAGTTTACCACTTTTGACGGCTGCGACGACTTTACCTTGCTCCAAAAAGCTAAAGCGATACGCCGTGATGACCAATTCGCGTATGATAATCGGCAATACCCACCAGAAAGAATACATACCCAAATAGGCAAAAATTGAGAGGGTCAACAACACATAAACCTTGTCTGCAATAGGGTCTAAGATTTTTCCGAGTTTGGTGACTTCGTTGTATTTTCGAGCCAACCAACCATCAAGCCAATCGGTAGAAACTGCCGTAATGCCCAAGATACCTGCCGCTACACGCATCTCAAAACCGCCATAAATTATCATCAACGGCACACACAGACTAATCACTATTCTAATGGAGGTAATTAAATTAGGCAAGTTGAAATTTCTCATTTTATCAGTCCATAGTCTATAGTCGGTAGTCCATAGTTTTTGCAATTACCTGACTCACTGTACCTTATAATGTATCGGCTTCCGATTATAGACAAACTTAGGCGACCAGCCATCGCTTCAAATAAATATCAGGCGTATCATTTGGATTATCAACATGAGAAAAGTCACCTATGTTCACTTATATTTTGACTCCTAAGTTCGATAAGCTCACGCGCAGTTGTTCGGGATTTTGAAAATGTATCGCGTGAATACCCAAATTACGAGCAGCTTCCACATTTCTCAAATTATCATCAATAAATACGGCTTCCGAGGGAGTAATGTTGTATTTTTCGAGGGTATATTGATAAATTTCAGGAAATGGCTTCCGCATTTTCAACTCGCCGGATACGCTGATGCCTTCAAACCATTGGAGAAAATCGTATCGCGCCTGAGCGACAGGAAAGGTCTCTGCACTCCAATTGGTAATGGCATAGATACGGTACTTTTTGCTTTCCTTTAATTCGCGAAAAATTTCGACTGTGCCCTCTATCGCGCCTGTGAGCATGGTTTCCCATTCACCATAATACAGTTTGATAAGGTCTTCGTATTCAGGATATTCTGCGATTTTTACGCGAGTGGCTTCGGCGAGGGTTCTGCCGGCGTCTTGTTCCTCATTCCAATCCATCGTGCAAATATTATCGAGAAACCATTGGGCTTTTTCTCTGTCGCCATCGAAGGCTTTGAGGTACGGAATGATAGGACTCCAGCCGATGAGTACACCGCCGAGGTCGAATAGTATGGTTGTAATCATGTATTTAACGGATAATGAATAATGGATAACGCATAATTCATTATCCGTTACACATTAATACAAAGATAATAAATATCCGGTGATTGCTCCGCTTAGAATGATAAATGGTGTGTATGGATATCTTGATTATTGATTATTGATTATTGATTATTGATTATTCGTAAGCAGTTGTAATGTCCAGATATTTTTTTGCCAATTGCTGTGTAAATATTTCAGCACCTACCTCATTGAAATGCTTTTTGTCAAACCAATATTTATTGTGATAAAAATGAGGAAATTCCTGAGGATTGGCAAGGTTGATACGATTTTCTATGGGAATTTGATTGAATAAAGGCAGTAGTTCTGAACGTTTGGGTACTAACACAAATATGAGCGTGTAATTTTGAAGAGCAGCGGCTTCGATAAGTTGATTGATTTTTTGGAGGTGGGGTGTCTTGTATTCGAGGCTATCTTTTAGGGCAATTTGGTAGCCGGTCATTTCTGCATCAAAGGAAGTTTGTGTAGTATCGTATTGAGCTAAAAACTCTGCACGTCTTTTCACCAATCCTTTTGTGTGAAGAGCAGATTTATCGAGAGAAATAAAACCGTCTTTTGCCTTGCCAAGTGCGCGGATGTCGCGGTCGCCTTGCCCGAGTAGGGAGAGAAGCATTTCGCGGGCGTGATGGTGTTTGAATAAATTGTCAATAAAACTAAGTCGTAAATTTTTGAGGTGATTTGCAGCCATCTCGTCCGACACTTTTGAGGTGTCAGGCGAGGCGTTGCGTTGGTTTTGGTATTCATTTTTTACCAAAGAAAAATAATGATAATTGAGAAAATAATTGGAACGAACGGTGTGTAAATTTCTATCCGCAATGGGGACAAAGGGCTGCAATTCGATGAGAATGTAAGTGGGTTGTGCAGCTTTTTTTTTGATAAAATTTTCTAATAAATAATAAGATTCAGGATTGAAAGTAGCGCGATAACCGAGATTGAATGAACGAGTTGCCCCTCGTGTGTGGGCATCAAAAACATCAGGCATCACCTGCCGGTAAACACGACTCGACCCAAAGAAAAAGACATTAAAAGAGTCGCGTTGCTCGCCTAAAAATTCCATTTTGGCAGCATAGCCCGGATTGCCCCAATAGTAGGGTAGGGTAGTGTCCATCAGGCACAAAACCAACCAAAGCAGGGACGCAAACAGCGCGATACGCAAGAGGAATTTTTTCACCTCACAAAAATAGGAAATAAAAAATGGAGCGATAAGTGAGGAGACAAAACTAAGCGAATATTATTTGAACCACGAAGCGCACTAAGGACACGAAAACTAAATGAACGTAAAAGCAAACTAAGTTTAACTAAAAGATTTACTATCAATGATTTATGGAAATTTTAGTGACCTCTGCGTTAATTTGGTCTTCGTGTTTTTTGTGTCCTTAGTGGTTCATAAATTGTACGATTAGTTTTGTCTCCCTGCTTACCACTCCGTTCTCCATGAAAATCAAATCAACTTCTACTTGGATATAGACCACCCAGACAGATGATGTATCTGGGTTGAATATTGCCCGGTACGTTGCGTATTTCAGCAAATTTTACATCGTATGATGTCGTTCCGGTTTCAACTACATATTCTGCTACCGGCTTATCATCGTGCTTGAATCTCCAGAGTACATTCGCCCTTGATTCTACCTCCAAAGTGGCTCCCGGAAGAATAGCATTTTCAACATTTTCTTTACTTGCTCTACCTACCCAGTAAGCCGTCACGACTTTATCGGTTTTGTTGACAAATTTTACCGTGCTTGTTGTGGCACTAGGTAAAGCCGTCGGAGCAGCAGCAGTAATCGGCGTATAAACAGTAGTTGGTTGAGCCAGCGGTCCGTCTAGATTAGGCAGCGCAAAAGTAGTGCACCCATCGCCGCCGTATGTAGTGCCAAGCAAGGAATACAGAGATTGGTTTTGTGAAATCGGTAGAGTTTTACCATCGCAAAATGACCAATCGCGCGGTGCAAAATTGCCTCCGAATAAGCGAATTTCGCCTATCATAGCATCTTGTGCATGTGTGGTAGGGGCAAAACTCGCCAAAGCGAGGAGTACGATAAATATGGATTTTACATTCATAAGTGATAAATTATAAGATTAAATTAAAATGTTGATTTTAAACAATAGGCTTTCAGTTCTTTTTGCAAAGGTAGGGGGAGAGGTGAGGCAAATAAACCACAAGATAATGTGGACGATATATCATTTTACTTTCCACAAAATTATAGGCATATAGAATAGAAACGAATTAGTATTTTTGGATAAAATCCGCTAATTCTGCTCTATTTTGTCTTATAAAAACCTTCTCAAAATGAATTGAGAAGGTCCGAAAGATGGAGCTTATTCGCATTTATTATTCCACTGTTGATGGAGTGTGGTGCCGTAGGATTTAAAGCATTTTGAAATTACCGAACCGTATGTTTTATCAAACGTAGTTCTCCACGGTTCCCATACGAGTCCGGTTTTGCCTTCGCCTTTTACTCTGATGTTTGTGGCATTGCCGGGTATTGTGTAGCGTTTGGTATTGCCAAGTGCCATATTGCCCGTATTAAAGTATTTGGATTGTCCGCTCACAGTATAGCTCAGAGAATATTTGGCAACATAGCCCGATTGGTTGAAGAAGGTCACATAACCATCAGCTTGAGGAATGGGAAGCGGAGTCGTAGGCACGCCGGAATTTAGCGGATAGGTCCTTACATTGGTCGCATCAACTGTTACACTTCCTCCATCACTACTGATTCGCGTAACGGTCATTTGATTGCTCTCAAAATGTACAGAAATATACTTACTTTCGATAGATGAGCCGCAGTATATCACAGGTACGGCGTCATAATCTACCACATTGCTGCCACGAATCGCTTGTCTGTTGTTTTCACCCGATAACTCGTGATAATGTCCAACAAAAACAGCCGACACACCGTATTTGCTTAGCATCTCTTTAAATTGGGTCTTGACTTGTGCGACTTGAGTGGCATTTTTATTATCTCCCCAATGACCGTATGAATCATGGAAATTCAAAATGATAACTTTTCCTGCGTTTCTTGCTTTCGCCAAATCTTTTTCCAACCAACTCATGGAAGACGTGATGTTGACTGTTTTTCTTTTAGCTGCGCCGAGACTAACATAATTTGACCAGTCGGTGGTGTATGAGGGATAATTGTGCAATTGTACGAAATGCACATTGCCCAAATCCCAAGAATACGCCAAACTGCCGTTGGTCTTTTTTACGATTTCCGGGAATTCGTAGCCCTCTGTTACCGTGTAATCAGAGTTGGGATATTTATTGGCTTTGATATGGTCAATCATGTATTCTACCATTCGATTGGCGCAGTTATTTTCATAACAATCATCTACATTATTCGCATAATCATGATTGCCCAATCCCAAGTATTTTTTGACGGATATTTTGCCGTATATTTCTTCGAATTTACTTAGTTCTCCTTTGTGTCCATACTCGGTCAAATCACCATTCATAATTAAGCCTCTCACATTATTTTTACCTAAATCACTCACCCGTTGATTGATACTCTTTACGTGATTATTGTTGACGCGAATGGCTTTCGCTTCATCTTCTATAGAGTTTTTGGTGCGTGGATATTGTGGGTCAGATGCAAAAATCATGTGGAAGCCGGAGGGTGCTTGGATAGTACTTACTCTCCGTGTTTTGGTCAATTTCCAATACTGTCTGGAGTAGTTACCCGTTTGTCCCATGAATGGTGTGTTTTTGCCATTCGAGTAGGTGTCCAATGAGCGTCCTTCTTTGAGAAAGGAATTTGTAAGGCGGTAATATCCGTTGCCTACAGGTGTCAATTTCCAGTATTGCCCGGAGTAGTTACCCGTTTGTCCCATGAATGGCGTGTTGTCGCCATTCGAGTAGGTGTCGAGCGAACGGCTGTCTCCCAAGAATGCATTGGTCAGGCGATAGTAGCCATTGCCAAGTGGTGTAAATTTCCAATGCTGTCCGGAGTAGTTGCCCGTTTGTCCCATAAATGGTGTGTTGTCGCCATTTGAATAGGTATCGAGTGAGCGTCCTTCTTTGAGAAAAGTATTAGTTAGTCTGTAATAATAGTCGGTGTCAATTTGTGCTTGTGATTCGATTGTCGATAGGAAACAGATTCCTGCTAACAATAACAACTTTTTCAAGTTTTTCATAATACTTAATTTTAAAATTGTTTGATGAATAAATTAAATTAAGTAAGTCTGTAATTTGTAAAGAACTATTATTAAGAGTTGTACAAAATTAATTGTATTTGTATTGATAAAAAATTTAATTAGTGAAATTTTTTGTTTTAATCCTCAATTAAATAAGAAGCGAATAAGAAAACGGACTGGTATAGATACTACTATTTTCAATGATATTTACACTAAAATGGATGTGTGGAAAATGTATATAAAAGTCTATTGCGAGATGAGTTGAGAAGGAGTTATGAATCGCTTTTTAATTCTAAATTGCTCATATACCGATGTTCAGTTTTAATTCCATGTGTCAAATATACGGAGAAATGGGGCTTTTTCAACTTACGAGTAAACATGCATGTTTGCAATTGTTTTTGTATTTTTGTAAAAAATAAAATGTATGACAGCACATAAAGACTATACCAATCTACAACTTGAATTATTAGAAATGTTCGACTACGAACTGCCTGATAATCAATTGAATGAGATACGAGATATGCTGGTCAAATATTTCGCTGACAAAGCCTCTGACGAAATGGACAAGCTTTGGGAAGAAAATAACTGGAGCAATGACACCATGAAAGGATGGGGCGAAGAACACATGCGAACCAAATATGAATAAACCCAAAATCATTCTTGATACCAACGTTCTGTTGATGTCGATAGGTCGAAAATCTGACTATTGACCTATATTTGATGCCTTGCTTGACGGTACGATTCGTTTGGTCATTTCCAATGAAATACTCAGTGAATATGTTGAAATATTAGAGCGAAAAGCGAATATTATCATTGCGAATAATATTGCCGAAATACTTGTCAAATCGCGTCATGTAGAAAAAATAGAGGTGAGTTTTCGTTGGAATCTCATCACTGCCGACCCCGATGATAACAAATTTGTAGATTGTGCTGTCGCAGGGAATGTGAAGTACATCGTCTCAAAAGACAAGCATTTTAATATCCTCAAAAATATTCCTTTCCCGAAAGTAGATGTCCTGACGATTGATGAATTTATGGAAGAATTGGAAATGCTGAAATCATTGGAAGACAACTCTCCATAACCGATATTCAGTTTTAATTCCATGTGTCAAATATACGGAGAAATGGGGGCTTTTTCAACGGTTGTTCTTTTTGATAAATTCATATATTTTCTTGGTTAGTGTTTGTGCTTCTTCGCTCAAATCGTTCCATTTTTCCATTGATACTGTTGCTTCTTTTGCAAAGAATCTTTTGTCATATATTTTTTTTGATTTTTCTGAAACTAACTTCTTCAAATTGTATTTGTTTATCTTGGAAAGAATAAACTCGCTGATAGGTTTATTCTTATAATCATCATACTCAAAGTCTTGAATTTCGTCATTGCTTCCCTTTTTCCTATACTTCTCAAGAGTTTTCTTTAGAATGCTTGGACTTAATAAATTTTCAATCTCCAAACATTCAAGAGGATAATAATTGTCATCAAGCACCTCTTGTAATTTTTCGTGTTTTTCTTCTTTTCCAACGTCTCTATCTGCAATTAGGAGGATGCGATTACTTATAGAATTTGCATTAGTTTTGAGTTGTTCGTTTTTATCTAATTCTTCTTTATTTTCAAAAGACCAATGAGAAATATTATCTCCACTATATTCTAAAAAAGAATAATGTAAATCTTCCTTAAAAATAGGTTTATCTGTATGCTCTTCATAATATAATTTTAGGTATTTACGAAAGTAGGTTTTGTCTGAAATACCTTCTACCCATATAGTGCAATTTGCAAGAAGAACAGAAGAGTTCCTTACACCGAGTATATCTAAAATGTTATTACATGGTGAGCTAATGTTATTTACATGAAACATACCGTATCCTTCCTTTTCTTGCTTTTGAAAAGAATAGATTGAGACTTTATCCGAGTTTTGTAGTGATATATCAAGAAAATGGTTAGAATGAGTAGTAATGAAAACTTGAATGTTTGGAAAAGATAATAATGTTTCTAAAAACACTCTTTGTAATTTGGGGTGTAGGTGATTTTCAGGTTCTTCTATGAATACATAGTGCTTATCTTCCTTTATTTCAAATAATGGAAATGTTAATAGGATTATTGATTGTATACCATCCCCCAAGTAAGAAATAGGCAAATCTGGTGCTTCACCAATTTTAACATGTAATTCTTTTCGCTGTTTATTTTTGGTTGGCGCATATATATTTACTTTTTTAGCATTAAAGAAGTTCACACTCAAAAATTCTTGAAAATGATTTATTTTTTCTATCCCCAAATGACCAGAACTGTATAGATCGACAACTCTGTCAAATATATCTTCACCACTAAACACACGATTTTCAGGAATAAGATACTGCCAACTACCAGCACTATCTGCATTAACATAATAATTACGTAAAACTCTTTCCCTTAAAATGAATTCGTCAATGTATTTATATTTAAACCCACTTGGTTTAAAACTATCTTCATCCTCAATATTTTCTTTTTTTACAAATTTCTTTAGCGTTCTAAAAGCGGGAATATAAGTAATATATGAATTTTCTAAACAGTCAATTTTTATAAATTTTAAAAGTGATTTATTAAGAGTTTCCTCAACATGCTGAATGGCAGGAGGAGTGTGTTGATATCTAATAAAATTCTCTCCTTTACCAGATTCAACCTTAGCTATATCGCTAATTGAACTAATGAGAAATGTATGTAGATTATAGATTTCAGATTCGTTTAGGTAGCTCTTAGGTTTTGAAACCATTGTGTCTTGATAAGTTGATTTGAGATTTGATAGTTTAGAAATAGAAGTACTATTACTTACATTATTTTCAAGTATGTCAAGAGCATTAGTAGCAATCTCATCAATTATTTCTTTTGGAATACTTTTGACTTTTATGTGGTTGTCATTATGTCCAAAACCTAATAAGTCGTCGGTTTTCAATAACCGTATGAATAATTCTCGGATAAACATACTTTTACCAGAATTATTCGGTCCAATGAATAGATTGACTTTAGAGAAGCCTTGAATTACTTTGTCTTGATCATCTCCGAAATAATATTTTGGAAAAACTATATTTTTCTCTTTATCACTTTCAAGTAAAAATTGATTGAACATTTTATCTGAGAATTAATTTGGCGATTTTCTAAAAATCAAACATCATACCCCAACACACTCCCCAACCAAGTCTCCGCCTCCTCCAATCGCATACTTTTCCGCTCGGCGTAACTTTTCACTTGGTCTTGTTGCAGCTTTCCGGTGGTGAAATATTTGGAATTGGGATGCGAAAAATACCAGCCACTGACCGAAGCGGCGGGGTACATCGCGCAGGATTCTGTCAGTTGTATGCCTGTTTCTTTTTCGACATTCATGAGGGAAAATAAAGTGCGTTTTTCGGTATGTTCGGGACAGGCGGGGTAGCCGGGGGCGGGGCGGATGCCGGTATATTTTTCTGCGATAAGCGATTGATTATCAAGATTTTCATTGGGTTCGTAAGCCCAAAACTCTTTGCGGACGCGCTCGTGCATACGCTCTGCGAAGGCTTCGGCGAAGCGGTCGGCGAGGGCTTTGAGGAGAATGGCGTTGTAGTCGTCGTGGGCAGCTTCGAAGGCTTTGACGTGTGCCTCTATGCCCTTGCCCGTCGTGACAGCAAATCCGCCGATATAGTCTGCCTTGCCGGATGATTTGGGGGCGATAAAATCGGTGAGGCAGTTGTTGGCTTGACCGGGTGCTTTTTGGGCTTGTTGGCGGAGATGATGCAGTAGGGCGCGGACTTCTTTGCGCTCGTCATTGGTGTAGAGTTCGAGGTCGTCGTCGTTGATGCTGTTAGTAGGGAAAAATCCGACAATAGCATTGGCAGTTAGCCATTTTTCGGAGATGATTTTTTGCAACATTTCCTGTGCATCATCAAATAATTTCTTGGCTTCTTCGCCAACAATTTTATCCTCAAAAATCGCGGGATATTTGCCGTGCAATTGCCAACTTTTGAAAAAAGGAGTCCAATCAATATAATTTACCAATTCGGCGAGGTCGTAATCGCGGAAAGTTTTTGTACCTAAAAAAGTCGGTTTGGGTGGCGTGTAATTTGCCCAATCCAATTGAATTTTATTTTTACGGGCTTGTTGAATCGTCAGGTATTTTTTGTTCGATACGCGCCCTTTTCTGTTCTCGCGGATGCGGGCGTATTCTGCGTCAATATCACTCACATAAGCTGCCTTTTTTTCGCCCAAAAGCGAGCCTGCCACCGTCACGCTGCGCGAGGCATCGAGTACGTGTACGGCTGCGCCCGAATATTGCGGCGCAATCTTGACGGCGGTATGCGTTTTGGAGGTCGTCGCGCCGCCGATGAGTAGCGGAATCGTCATGCCGCGCCGTTCCATTTCCTTTGCCACGCCGACCATTTCATCCAATGAAGGCGTTATCAATCCGCTCAATCCAATCATGTCCACGCCTTCGGCTTGGGCGGTGTTGAGTATCTTTTCGGCGCGTACCATCACGCCCAAATCTATAATGTCGTAATTGTTGCAACCCAAGACCACGCCGACGATATTTTTGCCAATATCATGCACATCGCCCTTGACGGTAGCCATCAAAATTTTGCCTTTGGAACTCGCCGCAGCACCCGCTTTTTCGGCTTCGATAAAGGGCGTGAGATGCGCCACCGCCTTTTTCATCACCCGCGCCGATTTGACGACTTGCGGTAGAAACATTTTCCCTTCACCAAACAAATCGCCCACGATACCCATGCCATCCATCAGCGGTCCTTCGATGACTTCAAGCGGTCTATCGTATTGAAGGCGAGCCTCTTCCGTATCTTCGATAATGTAATCCGTAATTCCTTTGACGAGCGAATGAGACAGGCGTTTTTGCACCGTCGTCTCGCGCCAACTCAGGTCTTTGACCAATTTTTTACCACCGCCTTTTATCGTTTCGGCGTATTCGGTGAGGCGGTCGGTGGCATCGGGGCGACGATTAAACAAGACATCCTCGACGAGTTCGCGCAACTTGGGTTCGATTTCCTCATAAATCTCCATCATTCCTGCATTTACAATGCCCATATCCATCCCCGCCTCAATCGCATGGTACAAAAACGCCGAGTGCATCGCCTCGCGTACTGCATTATTTCCACGAAAAGAAAATGAAATATTGCTGACACCGCCACTGACCTTCACATTGGGCATCAACGCCTTGATTTGGCGCGTGGCTTCGATAAAATTAATGGCGTATTCGTTGTGTTCTTCAATGCCTGTCGCTACTGCGAATATATTAGGGTCAAAAATAATATCTTGTGGTAAAAATCCGACTTCATTCACAAGGATTTTGTAGGCGCGATGACAAATTTCGACCTTGCGTTCTATGGTATCTGCCTGACCTTCTTCATCGAATGCCATGACGACCACCGCCGCGCCGTATCGCTTGCAAATTTTGGCTTGACGAATGAACTCCTCCTCACCTTCTTTCATCGAAATGGAGTTGACAATCGCCTTGCCTTGCACACATTTCAGCCCCGCTTCTATCACCTCAAATTTGGATGAATCAATCATAATCGGCAGCTTGGCAATATCGGGTTCAGAGGCAATCAAATTGAGGAAATCAACCATCGCCTGTTTGGAATCCAACAAGCCTTCGTCCATGTTGACATCAATGATTTGTGCGCCGCCGTCCACTTGTTGTTGGGCTACAGAGAGGGCTTCGGCATAATCGCCCGTTTTGATGAGTCGGGCGAATTTTCGGGAGCCGGTGACGTTGGTGCGTTCCCCTACGTTGACGAAGTTGGTGTTGGGTCGGATGCGTAAGGCTTCCAAGCCACTCAAACTCGTAAGCGACTGAATAATAGGAACTTGTCGAGTAGAAGTGCCGTTAATCGAAGCGACCATTTCGCGGATGTGGTCGGGCGTAGTACCGCAGCATCCGCCGATGATATTGACAAAACCGCTTTTCACAAAATCCTCAATAAATAGTGCCATTTCCACCGGCGTTTGGTCGTATTCGCCAAACTCATTGGGCAATCCGGCATTGGGATAAGCACTGACGTAGCAATCGGAAATCTTGGAGAGTTCCTCGATATAAGGGCGCATTTCAGAAGCCCCCAAAGCGCAATTGAGACCGATACTAAAGAGGTCTAAGTGTTGGGTAGATATTCGGAAGGCTTCGACGGTTTGACCCGACAAAGTACGTCCACTCGCATCCGTAATCGTACCGGACACCATGACGGGATAGCGCGTGTCGGTTTCGTCAAAATACCTATCCAAAGCATACAAAGCCGCCTTGCAATTGAGCGTATCAAATATCGTTTCGACCAAGAAAATATCCACGCCGCCATCGCCCAAACCACGCACTTGCTCGTAGTAGGCTTCCATCAATTCATCAAAGGAAATGGCACGAAATCCGGGGTCATTGACATCGGGCGAAAGGGAAGCCGTCTTGGGCGTAGGACCGAGCGCACCCGCCACAAAACGGGGCTTGTCGGGCGTTTTTTCCGTATATTCATCCGCCACCTTCCGCGCAATACGCGCCGATTCGACATTCATTTCATACGCCAATTCCTCCATCTCGTAATCGGCTTGCGAAATGGCATTGGCACCGAAGGTATTGGTCTCCACGATGTCTGCCCCTGCATCGAAATACGCCTTGTGAATCGCCTCTATCACATGTGGCTGCGTGATGCTGAGGAGTTCGTTATTGCCCTTCACATCTTGCTGAATATCAGCGAATCGTGCGCCGCGATAGTCTTTTTCCTCTAACTGATATTCTTGTATCATCGTCCCCATCGCGCCGTCGAGTACGAGTACGCGCTGGCGGGCGATTTGTTCGAGTTGTTGGGCGCGGGGGGTGCTGTATTTTGTTCTTACTTTTGTCATGCTGTATTTGCTTCGTATCTGTGTTGGACGTGGAGTGGACGCAAAGATAACGAAGTTGGGGGGATTTTGTTTGGGGAAATTTGGAACGGTGGGAGGTTTGTGGAAGGGAACAGGACATCTGGGGGGTGGGATGTCCTGTTTGTAACTATTTTTGAGTGATAAGAATCAATTAATCACTCCTACGATTTGTTGTTGTGTAAGTGCTCTTACGTAATGCTCCTCATTATTATATTTCACAACCTTTCCATTTCCGCGACCTATGTAAAGCGTGACTATTGCGTCAGTTGGAATACCCTCAAATAATTCTCTTGGTAGCTCAACTTCATTTTTATCAGAATTCTTTACATGTACAGCCCTGAAAACTCTCTCGGAAGCTGCGGACCCGAAATCTCCTAAATCCATATTGTAGGATTCTCCTTTAAAACTTAATAATACGAGAAGTCCATTATCATTTTTGCTATCTTTATTATACTTAAAACTAAAAGATTCTTTGTTTATTCTTATCAAATTAGTTTTGGGAATTTTGTTTCCGATACCAGATATTTTTATAGACTCAGGTATATAAAGAGATTCCTGAAAAATATCCTGACCATTGCGTTTGTTTGAGAAATAAACATCTTTTCCAAAAATGAAATTCTCAAGATATTGATCCATATCTTTTTTAGCCAAATCGGTCGGAACGTAATTTTTTTCATCAAATTTAATAGAAATCTCATTGATAAAATAATCCCCGCCGTTTGATAAGGATTTAGCATTCTTATCAGCCAAATACCAAGCGTTTATTCTATTTGAGGCATTATTAGAAAATGTTGATGTTGCCCTTACGTTCACATTTCCTTGGAATTTTTTGAAATGATTAGAATAGATACCCAACTCATTAATATCGTCATTATTAATGATGTTTACTATTTCAGAATAACGTGAATCATCCTCTTCTTTATGGCAGCTAAGAGTGAATAAAGGCAACACAAGCACCAAAAGTAATTTTATATATTTTTTCATTTTATTAAAGATTGAATTGATTATTAAAAAAATTAATCGTTTTCATTTGGTTGACACCCATACGTTGAAAAAATGTTGCAGGAAACGGTCATCATAAATTCAGGAAATGCTTCATCAAATGAAGGATAAGAGGGAAAAAACGTCGATAATTCTTGGGCATCGTACCAATCTTCCCACTTATGCCATACTCCATCGGATAAATCACCGGACCACACACAACTTTCACATTGAGTTAAAAAATCAATCCATATTATTGTGGCATGACCTATCCATACATTAGGAAAATATAAGCTCCCGGCATCCCAGAAATCATCGGTGTAAACGAATGAAGATTCATAATCGTCAGCACAGAAAGTTTGCCCACAACACCCAAAACTAAACCAGAAAGTGTGATTATTAAGAAAGATATTGTTAGATACAGAATTATTAGAATATGGAATGGTTCTTAATTTATTTACATCTTTTCCAAAAGCTCCACTATATATATCATTCCAATCTTGATCTGGATCTTCTGGACAGTAGTGAGTATCCCAATAAGGTGAAGAAATATCTTGAATTGAGATAGAAAAGTCTGTAGTTTGACAATTTGAGGTTATTGGTAAAAATGAACTTACCAAAATACAGAGACTAAATATTTTTAAGTTTTTCATGATTAAATCATTTAGAAAAAGTTGAAACAAAAAATAAGTTTTTATGAATATGCTTTTGAGCATTTGCAAACAGAACATCCTAAACTAGATGCTCTGTTTGCCATCAATTCTATTTACTCCATAGCAAAGTTTTAAACGTTCCGCAGTAACTAGTGGAAGGGTCATAAACTATAGCACCTGACCAATAATCACCGGAAGGTAATTGCCCAGTTGACATGTTTACACTTTTGTTAACACAAAGTGTAGAAGCACCTATTCTATCATATCCATAGTAAGTCCAACTATTACCAACTCGACGGAAGTGGAAAACTCTCACCTCATGGTCTGATTCACCCAATTTGTACTTTATGTTCAAGTTTATGAGTCCCGAAGGAGAAACCGCTAATCCTAAACTACTTGCTGCGGCACCACAATTACACGCTCTTAGCTCTATATCTTCATTCTGCACACTTTCTGCAAATTCAGATATATTTGGTACTTCTTCCGTTGATTGTTCGGCAGATACGAAATTATCAGAGGGTTGTTCTTTCCACCCGCTAACGTCATCTTCAACGATAGACTCCCGTTCACAAGAAGTCATAAAAACGGCAACTGCCATCATAGCCAAGAGGCTAAATAAAATGCTTTTTACTTTTAAAGTTTTCATAAAAATGTTTTGAGTAATTAATTAAAAATTATAAAATTAAAATAAATGTAATTACACATAATCATCACACCGACTCATACAGAGACAGCCCAAGATTAGCGTCAAAAAAACAATGTAAATGCCTGTAAAGACAGGACTTGTTATGGAATGTGTATCGTTTGTTGTTATATTTTTTGGAGTAAAAGTAGTCGGCAGTGTGGGGTGGCACTGCTGACGATACTTTGTCTTTCTATGGCTAACGTTATGTTTCAGTGAAGTTAGAGGCAAGGACACTCCTATCAGAATGTCCTGCCACGTAACGACACTTTATTTACCAAGTATTTTGAGGTATTACCGTGCGTTGCTATCAACGCTAAGTCGAATAAGTTTGAATAAAGTGTCGTGAAAACCTTATGTTAGGTGATTCAAGGATTATATAAAGTCTATGATACCTATTTTAAGGCTGTGCACTAGGTTCGATAACTATTACGCAACCTTCTTCTTGAAGGCAACCCTGAACAGTTCGACATTCTATGTTTACGTAATTACTACCAATAAGTGTAGCATTATACAACACTGTATATTCACATGATGCTTCTGAACATGTTACATCTAATAGGTTAAATGGTACATCATCTGTAATAATCACGTCACTTCCTGAATGATTATCTACTGCAAGTGTAACTCTGACCATATCGCCTTTAGTACCATGACTTATATACTCAATATTTGTCATGCTCATAGTAAAGCATTGTTGATTTTGAGCTTTTAGCGTAGTTCCTATGGTAAATGCCAAAAAGATAAAAGCAGTAAAAATTTTTAAATTTTTCATAAGTTGTGTTTTTTGATTAAAAAATAAAGTGTCATAAAAATTGATATCAATTTTCAGGTTTAAAATTTACATACATAAATTCTCTAACTGTGTTGGTGCAAAAGTATTGTGATTTGGTGATGTAGAAAAGATAGATTTTTTGTAAATTATTTCTATTTTTTGTCAAAAAAATGCTATAAATTTACAATGATTTATGTTCAAAGTGATTGATTTACAATAGCATTCATGGCTCAGTTTATAAAAAAAATAATCTTTTAAAAATGAAAAAAAACGACACACTCCAAGGCTCAAAAGTTTTCATTTTGCTCTGCCAATTTGATAAAAAGGAGCTGAAAGACTTTGGTTTATGGTTGCGCTCACCTATTCATAATAAATCGGAAAAAGTCATCAAACTCTATGAATTTATCAAAAAATATAGAGATAATTGTTCTGAAATAAATGAACGTGTTCTGTTAAGAGATGTAGGTATTATATCAAGTGCATCAAAGAGACAGGCTACTTCGATGAAGGATATAAAAGTACTTCGACAGGTTATGCATTTACTTCGTATTCAGGCAGATGATTTTTTGGCATGGAGAAGTTTGCAGCAAGACGATGTAGAAAAAAAGTATCGAATAATTGATACATTACTCAAAAAGAAAACTTACTCGCTTATCCCACCAACACTTAATAAGGCTAAAACAAGGCTTGAGTCATGTGCTATTCGAGATGTTGAATATCGTAAAAATGTTTTCAGGTTGACTGAAATGGAATTTTATTTGGAGATTCTTCAGAATAATCATAATACCCAAAAAGCACAGCAAGCCGTTGATTCATTGCGACAATCTTTTATCAGTGAATTATTGAAGTATTATTGTTCGCTAACCAATTTAGAAAGAGTCAATAAAGCCCAATATAAATATCCTCTATTGGAGCATATCATTCAACATTTGGAAAAGCATGACACTGATAGAAGTATTCCTGTGATTTATGTTTATTATACTTCATTACGCCTCACACAGTACGAAAACCCTGAAGATTATTATGTTTTAAAAAATTATTTGTTTGAACATTCTTCCATTTTTGGTATAACCGATATTCGACAGTTTTTTAATATGCTTACCAATTATTGTTATCGAAAAATTAAGCATGGTGATGATGAATTTATGCGCGAAAGGTTTGAAGTTTTCAAAAAAGGAATAGAATTAAAGTGTTGGATAACAGAAACTTATCTTTCAGAACATCAGTTTATACATATTGTAAAAACCGCCTTGTTCTTTGGCGAATTGGATTGGTTGGACATATTTTTTCAAGAACATAAAGACTTATTGAATCCGAATGTAAAGGATGTTTTTGTGAATTATTATCATGCTTTACTTAAATTTGAATTGAAAGAATATGGTGAGGCTGAGGACTATCTATCAAAAATTAATACCGATCCGGATTTTGTTTACTACATGCAATACAAAATATTACGTATCAAAGTTTACTATGATAAAAATGGAGTCACTTCTATTACAGACTATAACCTAATCAATAATGATTTAGAAGCTATCAGACAATACGTTCTAACCGACAACAATCAAAAAATGTCAGAAACCGTCCGCCAGCAATATAGAAACTTTGCTAACTTCTCTAAGCGGATACTCAAACGCAAAGAGAAATTCATTTATCATAGAACCGCCCTCACCCAATCCAACCTCCAAGCCCTCCAAAAAGACCTCGCCGACCTCAAACCGCTCATAGAACGCACATGGCTGGAGGAGAAGGTGACAGAATTAATGGCAGCATTGGAATGAAATCATGCACCATTCCACCCTACCTTTCCCTTATCGCCAAAAAGCCTGATGCCGTAAAACGATTTTGCAAATCGTCACGTAGGGTATCCCTGTAAATTATTAAGAGGCTGACTACGTTGTAGTTAGCCTTA
>JAHDEO010000100.1 GCA_020628725.1 Saprospiraceae bacterium | reverse complement strand
TTGTGTAAATGTACAAGCGAAAGGCGGGCATAAAATCGAAATCAAAATCAAAGATTATGATGCCGAATATTGCTTCCTCACAGGCTATTATGGCAACAAAAAATATATCATCAAAGACACGCTTTTTCGTACCAAAAAAGGTTTGTACATAGCAGAGGGAGACGAGCCTTTGGCAACGGGTTTGTATGCCGTGTTATTACCACCTAAAAATCTGCCATTTGAATTGATGATAAGCAGTGAAGATGACCAGCATTTTAGCGTAGAAAGTGATACTACAGAGTTAATTAAAAATCTGAAAATCAAAGGCTCGGCAGAGAATGCAGCCTTCTATGAGTACCTTCGATTTACAGGCGAAAGACGTCAGGAAATCAACTCCCTTCGAGAAGAAAATGAAGACGAAATTGATGAAAAAAAGATACGAAAAAATGCAACTAAAATTTCAACATTAAAAGAAGAAATTGACCAATATCAACATGACTACATCAGTAAGCACAAAGGATGGCTAAGTGCTGCCATGCTCAAGGCTTCCATTGATGTGAAAGTTCCCGACCCTACGGAAAAAATGACCGAGGAAGAAGAGGGGAAATACCGCATGTATTACTATCGAAATCATTACTTCGACAACCTCGATTTCTCAGACGACAGACTCTTGCGTTCGCCTGTATATTTCAACAAGATTGATTTTTTCCTTAACAAACTCACCTATCAGGTTCCCGATTCTTTGAATAAATCCGTGGATTATATTTTGGAAAAAGCTAGTGTCAACGATAAACTTTATCGTTACACGGTGTTTGAAATGGTATCCCGTTATGGCAATTCAAAAGTGGTAGGCATGGATGCAGTGTTTGTATATATCGTCGAAAATTATGTGCAAGGAAAAACATTCGAAGATGTAGATGAGGACAACGTAGCGAAAATTATCAAAACCGCCCGCGAATTTAAGCCGCTTTTAATCGGCAAAAAAGCACCAAACATCACCATGCAAACGATGGAAGGGGAAGACATTCAACTATATGATATGGATGCCGACTATACCATATTATACATTTGGGATCCGGAGTGTGGACATTGCAAAAAAATGGCTCCAAAAGTAGTCGAGTTCTACGAAAATTATAAGGATAAAGGGGTAGAAATATTCGCTATTTGTACAGATGACAAGGAAAAAGAAAAATGCATGGAGTTCATTGAATCTAAGAATTTTGGTGCATTTACAAATGTATTAGCGATGACTAATCAACAATTATACTATCGCCTTCGTTATCGTGTTAAATCTACGCCAATTATCTACATACTCGATAAAGACAAAAATATCAAAATGAAAAATATCGGCGCACAACACCTGCCCGGTGTTATGGACGCAATTATGGCAGAATGAGTTGACGAGTTGTGGAGTTGTCGTTTTTCAATAACTCCACAATTCATCAACTCACCATTATCGCATTGCATCATTTAAGCATTCACACTAATGAGAGTATTCAAATTTGGGGGCGCATCCGTCAAGGATGCAGAAGCAGTCAGAAACGTAGCCAATATCCTGCAAAATTATAAGGGGGAACAATTGGTCATTGTCGTATCCGCAATGGGTAAGACGACTAATGCAATGGAGCGAATCGTCAATGCTTATTATAAAAAAACGGGCGAAGCGCAAGCGCGGTTGGAAGAAGTACGACAGGCGCATTATGCGGTTTTGAAGGAGCTTTTTGAAGCGAATGACCCAATTTTTGATACGGTCAATGACACACTCGTAGAGATAGAATGGGTACTCGAAGAAGAACCAGAAGAAAGCTACGACTACATTTATGACCAGATAGTTTCTATTGGTGAATTTCTCTCTACACAAATTGTCAGTGCCTATCTTAATAAAGCCGAATTACCAACAACTTGGCTCGATGCGCGCGATGTCATATTGACTGATAATACTTACCGCGCCGCAAAAATCCAATGGGATGCTACCATTAAAAATGCGAATCGTGTAGTAACACCTTCGCTTGAAAAAGGCTTCGTACTTACACAAGGTTTCGTTGGTGGTACTTCCGAAAATTTTACGACTACGCTTGGGCGAGAAGGCTCGGATTTTACAGCGGCAATATTTTCGTATTGCCTTGATGCTGAGAGCATGAGCGTATGGAAAGATGTTCCCGGCATTCTCACTGCCAATCCACGTATTTTCAAAAATGTCACGAAAATAGACCACCTTTCATACCGCGAAGCCATCGAAATGACTTATTATGGTGCAAAGGTCATTCACCCAAAAACTATCAAGCCGCTACAAAACAAAAACATTCCGATGTACGTCAAATCCTTCGTGGAACCCAATGGCGAAGGTACACTCATCAGCGGCGATACGGAAATAAATTATCCACCGATTATTGTAGTCGAAAAAGAGCAGATTTTATTGCACATTTCTACCCGCAATTTTTCTTTTGTGGCGGAAGATAATTTGAGCGTTATTTTCGCGGCACTCGCCAAGCATCAACTCAAGGTCAATATGATGCAAAATACTGCCATTAGTTTCTCTGTTTGTCTCACAAATCGACCTGAACGAATCGCGGCATTGATAGAAGACCTGAGTGAAGATTTCAAAATCACCAAAGAAGAAAATCTCGAACTCATTACCATACGCCACTACAAATCGGAAGTAGTTGAACGACTGAAAGTCAATAAATTAATCCTGTTGGAAGCCTATATTCGTGATATGATTCAAATGGTGGTAAAGGATGTGCCTGAGGTGGAAAGAATTGGATAGAAATTCCAAGCACCAAATCCCAAATTCCAAAAATCGCTTCACAATAAAATTGGAATTTGGTGCTTGGAATTTGGAATTTTATTAGTTAATACCCGATTGGGTGAGGCGACATTTCACACGTAATATCTGCGTAATTTCCTCCAAATCAATCGTATAAGGTTGGTACATTACATTATTATCCGAAATCAGACGGAGTTGAGTTACTCGGTCATTTGTTTTAATTTGTTGAATACGTTTGGCAACAACAACGTCTGTTACGACAACATAAACATTATTGTCGCGTAGCGGTGTACCACGTTCGAGCGGTTCACATACAACAATATCGCCATTTGTAATCGTCGGATACATACTGTCTCCGCTAATCTCAAATGCTGTCATCTGACCTGCATAACCCGGAATTGAAAATTTCTGCAAGGAACTCATATAATCCGAATTATCACGCTCCATCGCATAACCCGCAACGGCTCTATTCGGCACAAGCGTAATATTTCTGCGTCCTTCAAAGCCCAATTCGCTCAACAAATGCGCCGGCACATCGCCATGTCCTGCCAACATTTCATCACTACAGCCAAAAATATAATTGGCATTGATACTGTATTTTTCCACCAATTTATTGAGTTGGTCTACCGTGATATTGCGCTTACCTTTTAGAATGCTGTTAATGACGTGGTTATAAGTTTCTAAATGTTTGGCAATATCTGATTTTCCTTTAATAAGATTATTTTTTTCCAAATAATGGTAAACCTCTCTAAACTTTTGGTTTACAGTGTTTTCGATGAAATTTGACATAAAATTGAAAATTTTTGTTTCAAAAAAGTTGGGAGAAAATTTGATTTTTAAAACTTTTTGTTTTAAAATTGCATTATGATATAAAAATATCTACATCATTGTTCTGAATTATGATGTAAATGTACAAAAAGTTTTTCAAGGAACAAAATAAATTTGACACAAAATTGTCCAATATGCAATAATATTGGTTGGTTCGATACAAAAAATTTGAATTATGAGTGCCGTTAAGAAAAATCAAATCGTAAGGAGAGGGACGCGACTACCAAGACTTCAGCGTAAAAATATTGATATAGGTGAATTCTTGAGTGCATTGGCAGATTTTATTTTAGGAAAAATAAAAGGCTTTTTCGGAGCCATTGGTCTAAAAATAAAACGCAAAACAGCCGGGTGGCGATTTCCGTGGGTACGAGTGGCTTTATTGGGCATTCTTGCCTACGTATTGCTCACGCGGGACATGAATTTTAATTTATCGCTACAAGCTCCTATCAAAGCCGCACACAGCAGTGCAATTACGGATAGCGATTACAAAGCAATTCCTGTTGTCAACCAAGAGGCTACGCCGTCAATCGCAGAAAGTGAAGCTGCTAAGCGACGCGCTTTGCAAGACGAAAAACACCTTGCTTATATCAAACGATTTGAAGATGTTGCCGTAGCTGAGATGACAAAATATGGCATTCCTGCGAGTATTAAAATGGGACAAGCATTGATAGAAAGCGGTGCAGGAAAAAGCAAATTATCCAACAAAAACAATAATCATTTCGGTATCAAATGCTTCTCAAAAAAATGTGCAAAAGGGCACTGCGCGAATTTCTCGGACGACCATCACAAAGATTTTTTCCGCAAATATGGAACTGCATGGGAGAGTTGGCGCGACCATAGTAAGTTTCTCGCCGAGGGTAAATACAAAGACCTCCTTGCACACCGCGACGACTACAAAGCATGGGCACGAGGCTTGAAAGAACACGGCTACGCTACCGACCCTGCCTATGCAGATAAATTGATTTCGACGATTGAATTGTATGAATTGTATAAATTAGACGCAAGATAATTTCAAGAGGTCAGAACGTTTCACTGTCAGAGGTCAGATAAACCGGGAATTTATCATCTTAATTCCAATATCTGACAATGAAATGGTCTGACCTCCGACAGCAAAGCGGTCTGACCTCTAAATATTTTTGGTTATCAAATAAGATAGGGCAGTCAAACACATGGGGATGTGTGGGCTGCCTTTTTCGTTTTTTTAAGAACGTTCAAAAAACTTTACACTCCATACACCAAACGCCACCAATTACGCATCTTAAAAAGTAGAGAAACATCAAAAAAATAATTAAATTTGTAAATATTGCAATAAAATACAATTCAAAACTATGCAAGTCGTTGATTAAGAGACTTTAAACTTAATCTCGATATATAGACAGGCAGCGACCTGTCCCTAAAACCTTATTACTTGACCGAAGCTGAACTCATAAAAGGTTGTAGACGAGGCGATCGACTCGCACAGAAGATGCTGTATGAGCGTTTTGCACCCAAAATGTTTGGGGTCTGCAAACGGTATATGCGTAGTCGAGAAGATGCTGAAGATGTTTTGGTTGAGGGTTTTTTTAAGGTGTATGATAATATTGAAAAATTCAGAGGGCAGGGGAGTTTTGAGGGTTGGGTTCGACGGATTGTGGTTAATCAGGCATTGATGGCTTTACGAAAAAGGCACAACTTTCAACTCACTGTTGAGGTTAGTAATATAGAAGTACAAACGGGTATCAGTGTGGAAGATGACCTTGCGGCAGAAGATATCATGAATTTACTTAATAAATTACCCGTCGGATACAGAACGGTATTCAATTTGTATGTAGTTGAAGGATACAAGCACCGCGAAATTGCTGACATCATGGGTATCAGTATTAATACTTCAAAATCACAATTAATATTGGCAAAAAAACGACTCCGAACATTGATAAAAAAAAATGAAGGTAAAAACGAACGCTTTGCGTGACGGTCAACGACGAACGATAAACGGTTATTGAATTAGGAGTCTATTAAAAATAATTTCGTCGAAAATATCGCGTACTACAAATACCGTCGTCAGTGAAACGTCCGTCAATCGTCCACCGTTTAAAAAACACAAACGAAAAAAAGGTCATTAGACCATGATTGAAGACAAAAAAATAGAAAATTTATTCAGGGACAACCAGCACAAACTGGATGAGATGCCCTCGCCAATGGCTTGGGACAGACTCGAAGTGCGGCTGGAAAAACGTGAGTTGACGCACCGCAAACGATTTGTGTGGCGACGACTCGCAATTGCTGCTGCTGTGATTATTGCAGTGTCAATGATTGGTCTATGGACATATATTGACCCACTTAGCAGCACAATGAATCAAACAGCGGAAATATTTCCGAAGAAAGGAGAATTGCTTGCCAGCGAAATTATTTCGAGTGATGCCCCTTCGCCTGCACGTCCGCTATTGATGTCACATAGAGAGAAGGTGCAGTACTTAACCGAAGCGTCTAAGACGCGTATGAATACACGTCCTGCATTGGCTTTGAAAGAAAATAAATCAACAGAAAAAGCAACTAACGTACCTCCTACGAAGCCCAAACCACAAACTACGAAACCTCAACCTCAGGCAGACGTAGCTCCAATCACTACTACTGACATGACAGTAGAGGCGGATTTTGCGCCTATTGAAATAGAGAAAAACATGGAGGAAGCGGCAACGGCAAAGGTTGTCATAGCTGAAGAAGTCATTGAACTTCCGACGAAAGCATATAAGGAACTTGACGAAGCAGCAGATGGTCATGGGGCTATTGCAATTGGTACAACTACCAGTGCTACTACCCCGACTACAACTCAACCCACAACCATATCAGGATATACTTTTTATGACAATGTAGATGACACTCCACAAGATTATTCAGATGATGTTGAGGAAGAGGTAGAAGAAGTTGTAGTTTTGGAAGGGCTTGAAGCCGAGAGAGACAAACAAATCTCCAAAGCACGCCGTTCTGCCGATAAAGCGCGAGCTGCAAAAGATGTCAGAAGCGAAAGCATGCCCGCTATGGATGTAGCTGAGCCTGAACTCGACCGCTTCGATTGGCTACTCGGCAAATGGACGGATGAAGATGATAATTCCTTCGAAGAATGGCGTCGCATATCGCCCAATATCCTTGAAGGTAAGGGGTATTTTGTGGTCGATGTGGATACAACATTCACCCAATCCATGAAAATTATACAGGCTAATGCACAGGTCTTTTTTATGGTGAATGGGCAAATGGTAGAGGGAGAATTTGAATTGGAAAAATACGATGACCGTACCGCTACATTCAAAAATAAACAAGAGGCACGCGAGCAGATTACCTTGGAAAAGGATGATGGTAATGCCTACTCTGTCACCATCGAAAAATCTAAAAAAATGACTGCTAAAGAACGTAGGAAGAAGAAACGTACCTTTAAGCGTGTAAATGAATAGGCTTGCAGCTCGCATTGAATACATTGATTATCAACATCTTATTTCTTTCTGAAAAATATTTATCACAAAAGCGACGGGGTCGAACTCGCCGCTTTTGTGATTTTTATCGTATAATATTTCTCCGATTTCAAATTTTCCACTAATTTAGGGGCATTACAAACCAAACCTTTGCCCACAAATGCGACCCGAATCCACTATCAATCCACGCGAAATTCCTTTCGTGCGTTTACTCCTACCTTTAGTAGCAGGTATCATTTTGTCTTTTTGGATAAATTTTCCTTCTTATTATATTGTGGGATTTGGCTTATTGTGTTTCGCGAGTATGTTTCTGTTGGTGTTTCGCAAAGTTGACTTTGCTTATCGGTGGTTATTTGGTGTTGTTGTTATAGGATGGGTGATGTCATTAGGTTATCTGCTTGCTGTACAACATAACGACCTCAATCAACCCAATCATTTCAGTAATTTTCTCGAAAACAAAAACACACTCATTGCTAAAGTCACTGCCTCACCCAAAGTCGGTAAGCGACTCAAAACTCAAGTCCGCGTCCTCGCCCTCAGCGATTCCACCGGGCAAATGAAAACCGCATCAGGCAATCTCCTCACTTATCTCGAACCTAATAGCACGGATACCGAATTAGCTTACGGAGATGTATTAATATTGAAAGGCTGGATTCAAGAAGTGCCGCCTCCCATGAATCCACACCAATTTGATTATCAACGCTATTTACGCTATCAAAACATTCATTACCAATCATTTATCAAAAAAGAAGACTGGCAACATACGCAAGTGAATCAAGGAAATCTTGTCTTGAAATTCGCACAAAAAATCCGCTTTGCTTGCATCAATCAATTACGAGAACACTTGCCTACGGAACGTGAATTTTCCGTCGGGGCAGCTTTGATTTTAGGCTACAAAGACGAAATCTCAGAAGATGTACGCGACGCTTATTCGCAGACAGGTGCGATGCACGTACTCGCAGTATCGGGCTTGCATGTGGGGCTGATTTATCTCTTTCTGAATTTCTTTTTGGGTTTTGTGAAAAGTGCGAGTCGGATATTTCGTATTGCGAAGCCTGTCATTTTAGTGAGTGGCATTTGGGCATTTGCCTTGCTTACGGGGATGTCGCCTTCGGTGATGCGGGCAGCTACGATGTTTAGCTTTTTGGTGGTCGGGCTTTCGATGAAACGATATACGAATGTGTACAATACGTTGGCATGTTCAGCATTTTTTCTATTGTGCTTCAATCCATATCTTATCGCCAATGTCGGTTTTCAACTCTCTTATGTCGCGGTTTTGGGTATCGTTTATTTTCAGCCGCGTATTTATCAATTATGGATTCCGCGCTCGGCTGTGGTTGATAATTTATGGGCATTGACCGCCGTATCTATTGCCGCACAAATGGCTACTTTGCCATTAAGTTTATACTATTTCCATCAATTTCCGATATTCTTTTGGCTGGCGAGTTTGATAGTGATTCCCGCTGCTACATTTATTTTGGCTTTTGGAATTTTATCCTTGATTTTCAGTTGGCTACCTTTTGTGGGCTGGTTTGTCGGGAAATTACTTTTTGGCTTGATTTGGCTGGTGAATTTCCTGATTTTTGGGATTCAAAATTTACCACTTAGTCTCATTGAAGATGTCTGGATTGCAAGTATAGTGGTTGCGGGCTTGTATGCTGTTCTATTGACATTCGCTTGGTTTTTGAAAATCAAAAAAGCGAGATGGCTAATAGCAACTTTAAGTTTGCTTTTACTCGTCATAGGTGGACGCGCTTATCAGTTAATTCAACAACAATCACAACACGAAATCACTATTTATCATTCCTATAAAAATTCTATCGCGGATTTTATTTCAGATAAAAAAACAACGACTGTAACCGGAATTGGCGTACAAGCAAGACAAGTCAATTTTGCAGCATCCAACCACCAATCTGCTTCGGTTATCCACACAAATGATAAAGCATATTTCAGAGGAAATCACGAAACAAATAACCTCTTTTTACAACAAAATTTCATTCAATTTCAGGATAAAAAAATGGTCATTATTGATGATGAAAAGTTGTTAAATCATTCATTATCAATAAAAACAGACTATGCACTCGTTCAAAACAATCCATACATTCAAATTAGTAAGATAAAAGATACATTTCAGCCGAAAATAATTATATTTGACGCATCAAACAGCCGTAAAGCCATCAATGTCTGGAAGCGACAATGCGAAGAAATTGATTTGGCTTACCACGATGTCAATGAAAAAGGCGCGTGGACGGTGGAGTTTTGAGTTTTATTGTCTCATTGTTCGATTGTTTCATGGTTGTTTTATTTTTTGCAAAGCAAAAAACACATTAACAATACAACCATGAGACAATGAAACCATGAAAATGATTTTTCTAACTAATTAATTTATAATATGAATTTTCCGATACTTTTTGCATCAGCACTGATACCGATAGTGATTGGTGCGATTTGGTACAATCCCAAAGTACTCGGTTCGGCATGGATGAAAGCCTCCGGCGTTACAGAAGAACAGGTTCAGACGGGCAATATGATTGTGATTTTTGGTTTGGCATTTTTATTCAGCTTCTTTTTAGCTGTTGGTTTGAGTGGTTTGGTAGTACATCAAACCGGAGTATTCCAGTTATTTGGTTCTGACCCAAGTTTTGCCGAGGCAGGTTCTGAATACAGAGTTTTCGTTGATAATTTTATGGAAAAATATGGAGACAGACACCGTTCATTTGGTCACGGTGCTTTGCATGGCGGTTTAGCAGCCATCATGTTTGCTTTGCCTTTGATTGGTATTATTGCTTTATTTGAACGTCGTGGCTGGAAATACACAATGATTCACTTTCTCTACTGGTTTATTGCCTTGATATTGATGGGAGGTGTGATTTGCCAATTTTCATAAAAAAAAGCGCATCACTTTGGATGAGTGAAATGCGCTCTTCGATATACAGATGAATTGGATTGAATAAATGTTGTTATATATATCGTGTAATTGCGTAATTGTACCTATAAAGACCATATAATTAATTATTTGGTTGCATTAACACTTGTTAACAACAACTTATTGTCTCCAATTCCCTAAAATGAAAAAGCCTTCGCACATGTGCGAAGGCTTTTTCTATTTCATGGTTTGTATTTTTTTAGGACGAAAAATAAAATTGACTTAAATGTTCGCGCTCAAAATTTAAACATTCATTCAAAATTATCAATCGTCACCTCCAAGTCTTGTGTAAGTTGCATTGAAAGCCAATGCAGCGAGTGCAGCACCTACGAAGTTGGCGGCAAGTGCCAAGATAGCTGTACCCCAGCCCGCTAAACCGTTGAATGCAGCACCGATAGCTACAGCAGGATTGAAACATCCGCCTGTACCGAAACCACCAAGTGCGTAAGCCATTGCCAATACGGTGAAACCGATAGCAAGACCGTAGTAAGAATTACCGGCTGTGCTTTTTGTTGTCGCAGTTTGCAAGACCACCCACACGAGTGCAAATGTTCCCAACAACTCCGCTACGAAAGCAGCAGCTGTATTTTCAGGCATAGCACCACCACCGAGCATCGTACCTTTTCCAAGTAAAGTTGCTCCAATCACCGCTGCCGCGATACCTCCAAGTACTTGAGCTACGATGTAGCCCGGTACATCGCTACCGGCTACTTTACCACGCATCAATACACCAAGCGTAACCGCCGGATTGTAGTGTGCACCGGAGATGTGACCACCTGCATACACCATGACCATCAGTGCAGAACCGATAGCTAAAGGCGGTAAGAAATTGCCGGGGGCGTTGCCGTTTACCACAGTAACAATGGTTAAAACGAGAAAGAAAGTTCCAATGAACTCTACTAAATACTTTTTCATAGAAGAAAATTTAGGCTCAATAAATTGGTTAGTTATTGAATATAATAGTAATTCGTGTTGCAGATTTTGTGTTACGGATTTTTGTATTTTTGCAAAGCAAAGAATACATAACTTATCACCCGTAACCCACTAACTCGCAACTTTTAATAGATAATTTCGTCACAAATTTCAACTTAGTTCAGACGAAATATGTATATAAAGGTAACGAAACGTATATTAAAATTAAAAACAATATTCGCTCTTTTATGAAAATAGCAATTATCGGTTATGGAAAAATGGGTAAAACCATAGAAAATATTGCCCTGCAAAATGGCGATGAAATTGTCCTGCGTATCACAGATGAAAACACCGATGAACTCACTCCCGAAAACCTACAAAAAGCAGATGTAGCCATCGAATTTACGCGCCCCGAAGCGGCTTTTGATAACATTAAATTGTGTCTTAAATCGGGTGTGCCTGTTGTATCCGGTACAACAGGATGGGTTGATAAAATATCTGATATACAAAGTGTTACAAAACAATACAACGGCGCATTTTTTTATGCATCCAATTTTAGTATAGGCGTGAATATCTTTTTTGCCCTCAATAAAAAACTTGCCACCATGATGAATGCACATCCTGATTACACGACTTCTATTCATGAGATTCATCACACCCAAAAATTGGATGCTCCAAGCGGCACTGCTATCACACTTGGTGAAGGCATTATCGAAAATGTTGAACGCATAGATACTTGGACACAACAAAAAACACAGCCTAATGAATTGCACATTACCTCTGCTCGAATTAACAAAACACCCGGCACTCACATTGTCACATATACCTCCGATATTGACGAAATTGAAATCATTCACACAGCGAAGAGTCGTGAAGGCTTCGCACGAGGCGCACTGATGGCAGCACGATGGTTGATAGGCAGACAAGGTTGTTTTGGGATGTCGGATATGTTGGGAATGTAACACGTTCCCTGTCGGGTTTTTTTGAGTATTTGTAGAAGAAAATTTGAGTAATGCGTATTTCTTGTTAATTTTTAAATCGTATTAACTAATTTTCATTCAGACATTTGAGCTTGCGCTTGACACTTGAACTTTATCATGTTGTATTTAATTATTTTTCTGGGACTACTTTTTATCGGGATTGGTTTTCTTATCACAGAGAAAAATGCGCCCTCATTACTATCAGGCTATAATACGATGTCGAAGAGTGAGCAGGCACAATTTGATTTGGATGCTTATATCCCTGCTTTTCGTAGATTTCATATCTTTTTGGGGCTTTCGACCCTTCTCGTGGGTTTGGAGTTATATTTTTGGGTATCGAAAAATGCAGGATTAATCTTTGTGACAATCTATCCAATCTTGGCATACGTTTTTTTTATTTTCTGGGGTAAAAAATATGAATCCGGAAAGATGCAGCGTAGAAGCAGCTTGGGAATTATTGTCTTGTTACTATCGGCACTTCTTGTGGGCTTTCTGTTTTACAAAAGTTTTCAAGAAACAAAAATTCACATAGAAGATACGGCAGTTCAGTTCAAAGGGATGTACGGCGAGACAGTTGATTATCAAGATATTCGTGAGATTGAATTAGTGCAAAAATTACCAAAAATCACCGCAAAGTTAAACGGCACTGCTATGGACGGCATTTACAAAGGAAAATTCAAAACTGCCGACGGAGAGATAGTCAAGCTGCTGATTAATGCGGAAAATAAACCTTATATTCAAATCATCAAAAAAGACGATAAATCCATTTTTTTTGCCTCAAAAAATGATGACAACGGACGTATTTATAAGCAATTAAAGGAAAAAATGAGGTAAGAAGTCAGACCGCCTTGCTGTCAGATGTCAGACCATTTCATTGTCAGATAATGAAGTATAGAGAAAATTCGTGAATTTTCTCTACATTGCTTGTCTGACATCTGACAGCAAAGCGTTCTGACTTCTGACCTCTCAAACTAATCATGAAAATAGCAATCATCAACGGTCCCAACCTCAATCTTCTCGGCAAACGCGAGCCGGAAATCTATGGGAGTCAGACATTTGAGGAATATTTTGAAGAATTAAAAAAATCATTCCCCAATACAGAACTCATTTATTTCCAAAGTAATAGCGAAGGCGAACTCGTCAGTAAAATACAAGCGTTTGGTTTTGAACTGGATGGTATCGTACTCAATGCAGGTGCATACACACATACCTCCGTAGCCATGCGCGATGCGATTGCAGCCGTACCTGCGCCTGTTGTGGAAGTTCACATTTCTAATGTACATGCGCGAGAAGCATTTCGACATCACTCTTATTTGTCGGCGGTGTGCGTTGGTGGGGTTTTTGGATTGGGATTGAAGGGGTATGAATTGGCGGTTAGGGCGTTGATTGATGCAGCGCGCACCCCCAGCCCCTGAAGGGGAGTCCACGCGCAGCCTTTATTACAATCATTTGTGGGCGGCGGTTCTCCTTTAGGAGTCAGAGGTGCGCGAAGGCATAAAACGAAAAAGCCGATTTGCAGAAATGCAAATCGGCTTTTTCGTTTATCTTTTATCTCTCGTCTCAAGTCTCTTATCTCAAGTAAATCTTAAACTCTACACGACGATTTTTCTCTCTGCCTTTTGTACGTTTATTATCACCGATAGGTTGAGTTTCGCCAAGTCCGAGGTAGCTCATGCGACCTTCTTCTACGCCTTTCTTCACCAAGTAATCGAAACATGCCTTAGCGCGTTCTTCAGACAGCTTTAAGTTACGATTATCATCGCCAAGACTATCGGTGTGTCCTTCAATGCTCAATCCGTATTCAGGACGCTCAAGCAATAAGGCAGCGATTTTTTCCAAGATACCGTAAGAAGCTACTTTGAGTGAGCTACTGCCCGTCTCAAATTTTACATCACGCATCGCAAAGTCCAGTAGGTCACGTACATCTGCATCAAGCACGGGCGAAGTCGTAGTTGTAGTAATTACAGGTTCGGAAGTAATAACTGTAGTAGTTGGTTGTGTGATGATAGTTGTCGTAGGTACAGGCGCAGTCGTCGGCGTCGAGATGACCGGAGGTGAATCTACGATAATCACATTGTCAGTCGGATTCTCAGGACAACCTTCTAATTCTTTTGTACCCGGTGTAGTTGGGCATTTATCTTCTGCATCAGTGATGCCGTCTTTATCTGTATCAGGACAGCCATTAAGGTCTTTTGAACCAATAACTGTCGGACAATCATCCTCTACATCCGGTGTACCGTCGCCATCATTATCAGGACAACCATCGAAACGCGTCAAGCCACGTTCGTTCGGACATTTGTCATCTTTATCCAATATACCATCGCGGTCGCTGTCTTTAGGTACTTCGGGGCAGCCGTTGTTGGAAGCTACACCGCGTTTTTCAGGACATTTATCATCTTTATCTGCCACACCGTCTTTGTCAACGTCTGGACAGCCGCGTAGTGTACCTCTTTCATTTGGACAATCATCACTCTCATCCGGCACGTCATCGCCGTCGCTATCAGGACAACCTTTGAATTGCGCTGTACCAGCCACCTCAGGACAATCATCATCAAAATCATTCACGCCATCACCATCTGTATCAGTTTCCGCTGCGGAAGTGACTTTATCAATTTCGTCACCACCACCAAATAAGAAGGATAGTCCTGCCGTATGACGGAAGTTGTTATAGTCTCTTATCGCTGCAAAACGATATTCAGATTGTATTTGAAGGCGTATGTTTTTAGCCAATTTAAAATTGAAACCTAAACCAAGCGGTACTTGTACATCCAAATTACTTTCATCTAATTCAGCTAAATAATTCGCACCAATACCCGCGAAAATATAAGGCGCAAAGAAACCCTCTTCGGGAATCAGGTAGCCGTTATTCAATTTATAAACAATATTCACATCACCACTTCCGAAGGTACTGCCCACTGACATTGAATCCGAAAGCGGGTAAGTCACATCACCTATACGAAATGGAATATCCAGATTGAAAGAAGGATTGAGGAAACGTGAATATTTAATCTCCCCACCGTAAGTAAAATTTTCTGTATTAAATTCTTCGGTAAGTGGAGAAGCATAATCTGTCGCTAAAAACTTGAAAGTCAGTGCGTTTCGATTCGTTGATATCTGCGCCTCGACACTATTTTGAAATGCCAATGCAAGGAGTATCAAACCGGTTATGATAATGGTCTTTCTCATTTATTTCATTTTAGTCGATAGTTCGGTGTCTGATAGTTTGCAATTTTTTAAGGGGTAAAAATATAGAAAAAAGTAAAATGACAAAAATAAATTTAACCACTAAGGACACAAAGGACACGAAAACATAACTAACGTGAAAGAAAACTAAGCTAACTAAAAAATCATTTACAATGCTTTATTGAGTTTTTAGTGAACTTCTGCGCTAACTTGGCTTTCGTGTTCTTCGTGTCCTTAGTGGTTAAACTTACTTTTTATCTTTTTACATAGAAAAGTTTTATCGAATCAATGTTGGTTTAATCAACCAATCCACGTCCTGTTTTCTTGATACGTCCTTGGTCTTTGAGTTTTTTCATCAATTTATCGAGGATACCATTGATGAACTCCTTACTCTTTGGCGTACTGTACAATTTTGAAATATCGACGTACTCATTAATCGTCACCTTAGTAGGTATCGTTTCAAAGTACATCAACTCGCACAATGCCATTTTCAACAAAATCATATCAATCGTTGCCACGCGCTCGGCTTCCCAATTTTGTAGCATCGGCTCTATCAACTCAAATAGCTCATCATCCTTCGCCATCACTTTATGGAGCAATTCCTCTCCATATTCTTTGACGGTTTCATCCTCAGGAAGGTACGCAATATGGAAATCATCTTCGCCATTGACGCGTTTGATGGTTTTTTTCATGGCGCCTACCACGAGCGATTTATCATCTTGCCAACTCGAGAAATAATCCTCTAGTCGCTCCTCAAACAACTCATGTTTGACCAAGAATTTATACAATTCGAGCAATAGATCGCGATGCCCCTGCAAATCGACTCTATCCGCTTGATACTTCTTGAATTCATCCGTTTTGGCAAATTCCTTATACATCTTGCGCGTAAAATCTTCATCCAGTAGCTTGTTCAACTTATCTTGCTTGACAAGGCTTCTAAACGATGCGCTGTCTGCAAAAGTCTGAATAATCGGATTGTCGAATAGCTTGGTGGTGAAATTTTTATCCTCCTCGGTAGGCAAGTGCTTGGCTGCACGAATCTTAGCATCTTCCTGCACATACTCCGCTACTTTGTACAGTTGCAGTACATTAAGCAGGTAAATTTTGTAAGATGTCTCGACAGATTTGTCATATTGTTTACGAGATAGTTTCGGTGTGATGGTCTCATCCCGATTCATCGTATACAATATTTGCATCACTTTGATGCGAACGTTTCTTCTGCTTATCATTTTTCAGTCAGCAAAAAGAGATTTATTGTTATATGTTCTCAGTTGCCTCAGGGTCAGACTACAACCTCAACACAGTACTTGGATTTCAGGGCAAAGAAAGCACAATTTTTTCTTTCCTGCTAACCTTTAGAGGGTTTTTTCTCAAATTCAAGTACAACGTCACATTCAACCTCAACTTCAACTTCAATTTTAATGAAAATAGATTAGTAATTTCAACTTTGTTGAAATTACTTTTTGAATTTGAATTTGCAATTAAATTTGAGGTTGAGGTTGCAATTAAATTTGAAGTTGCAATTGCAGTTGATTCATCGGGTTTTAAGGTATTTTTATCGAAGAAAATGAAATTTTAGGAACTATTTTGTTGCAAATATTGTTTTGTTAGTGAAGTTGATAATGATAAAATTAGTTTTTAAATTTCGTAAAAACAATTTATTTAACTTTAAATTTTGCAATGACAAAAAATTGACAACTTTTTGTTTGATTCCATAACTGTCTTAAAAATTGATTATTATGCTAACGAGAAGATTTAAAAGAAAGTATCGTGTTCCTGCACCAAATAAGCCTGTAACAAAGGATAAGTAAAGGCAAGTTTACAACTTGCAAATCCCAAATCACAATGACCAAATTCCAATTTAAATATCTTCTTTGGCTTTATTGGAATTTGTGATTTGTGATTTGGATTTTATTTATAGGGTGGCTTTTTTAATGGCGAATTTTATTCTAAAAACCAAATTATATTTTTTGTAAAATCCAAATATAGCAAAATGTAAGATTTTTATTTTAAAATTTATTGAAAAATAAAATTAAATATTGATTTAGAATAAAAATCATCGTATCTTTGCACCGTCTTAAATGATAGACAGCAATCGATTATTTAACATTTAAAAAGGTTACTATTATGTTTTCAAGAAGATTCAAAAGAAGCTACACAGCTCCCGCAGTCAATACGCCTGTGACAAAGAAAAAATAAACGACCGAGTTGCACTCGGAAAATTCCAAATCACAAAATCCAAATCCCCAAAAAATGTAGTATAAATACTTTAGATTGGGTTTTGGTACTTGGATTTTGGAATTTACGTCGGTACAAACATCATTTACTAATTTTCAAAAAATTGACATCATGTTTAAGAAAAGATTTAAAAGAAGCTACACAGCTCCCGCAGTCAATACGCCTGTGACAAAGAAAAAATAAAGGCAACGATTAATGTATAATGATTAACGATTAATAAGAATGAGTGTTTTCATTATAATCGTTGGTCTTTATGCTCAAAATGAGATTTTTGCGTAGCAAAAAATTAATCATTAACCGTTAACCATTAATCATTATTTATTAACCATTAAAAATTTGACATCATGTTTAAGAAAAGATTCAAAAGAAGCTACACCGCACCTGCAGTTAATACGCCGGTGACGAAGAAAAAATAAGGTTTTATCCTTAGCTTCAAAATCGAAAAGTAAAAAGGGTTTGTCCTCACGGGCAGCCCTTTTTTCGTTTGTGGCGTGAAGTTTCCGGTCCGTTTGAAGCCTCGAATTTGGGAGAGTGCTCTATGCTACGATTTTTTTTATGCGAAAAAATCACTTTTTTTCTTAAAAAAATCAAAAAAACAAGCTCTTAAAAGGACTAAAAAATATCACTTCTCAATATCTAAAATCGCTTCTATTTGTACATTTTAATCCAAAAATAACCGTAAACAGCGTCACAAATCGCCAATCTTCGATATTTCTTGTATTCCGATTTGCTATACATTGGAAGTGTAATCAATGGTAATCATAATGTTTGGTTAGGTTTTCATGGTTATTTAACGATTTTTTATTTTGATACTTGGTTTATGGGGCGGGAACTGATACACGGTCGGTTCCCGTTTTTTT
>JAHDEO010000099.1 GCA_020628725.1 Saprospiraceae bacterium | reverse complement strand
ACAGGCGGACAAAAAACTGCTGCCAAAGAAGTCAAAGATGAAGTCAGCGGGCAAACCATTACATATTATGGAGAGACTTTCAATCCAAACGATGTGATGTCTGTTGATGATTTGTTCAAGAAAATGTCTAACAAGGAAGGCATGGAAAACATACAAGTAGAAGGCGAAGTAGTTTCTGTCTGTCAAGTAAAAGGCTGCTGGATGCGTCTTGCTACCTCTGACGGCGAAGAATTGATGGTCAAATTTAAAGATTATGGCTTCTTTATGCCGCTCGACCTTACAGGTAAAGTGACCATGAATGGCAAAGCCTATAAGCAAGTTACTCCTGTAGATGAGCTTCGCCACTATGCCGAAGATGCAGGAAAAAGCGCAGCCGAAATTGCAGAAATTACCGAACCGCTTGAGGAACTGTTATTTGAGGCAACCGGTGTAGCAAAGTTGTAATTTTTCGGGAAAAGAATGAACTTTTAGAGCTTTAAACATGTTCTCTTCTCACAATGCGAACGCAATGCGTTTTTTTTGAAAAAATATTTGCAAAAAGAGGTAAATAGATTTGCATTTAAATTTAAACCTCTTATCTTTGCACTCGCTAAAAACGAGATACATTATATATAGGTTGATCCAGTAGCTCAGTTGGTAGAGCATTTGACTTTTAATCAAAGGGTCCCGGGTTCGAGCCCCGGCTGGATCACTTCTAATGAAAGCACTTACGAAATATAGTCGTGAGTGCTTTTTTATTTACATTCAATTTATTTATACAGTAAAACAATCGTGTTAATCTTGCCCCTTATACCATTTTAAATGATAGATGTCGTATATATCAAGTTGTAGATTTTTCTGATAGTCGAGTCAAAAAACGTAGGCATAGCCTGCGTTACGTCGAGGCTTTTTGAGGAAGAATATCAGTAAAAGGTGCTGCTTGATATACGACATATATTATTTAAAATGGTATTATTACCTAAGATAAGATGACATGAGCCATTCGATTAGCGGTAAAATATTCTATTTTTATAAACCTGAAATACTCACCATTGTTATTCCTACTTATGCCGCGTTCCTTAGTAGTTGTTCCAGTTAATAGTGTCGGGTAGATTTTAGTGTAGTTTTAGTTTGGGCAAGGCGGAGGTTGATGACTTTAGCCGAGCTAAACGAACAGCTCTAAGACTTTATTTTAATAGAAAAGCAGGGAGATTATATACGATGTCCTCGTCTGGTCTCGTATATCAGTTTTTTTGAAAGCCAAACAAAAAATCATGCTTTTCAAATTTTAGCTAATACAGAAATTATTATGCTTAAGCAATATTCTAAATCAGAAATGCTACACTACGTCATTCAACAGATGAGCAGAACAGAAAAGAGGAACTTTAGATTAGAGCTTAATAGGCTTAGTGAGGATAATAAATATTCAATGATATTCGATGTATTGTCTGCCTCAAAAAAATATGATAAATCTAACATAAATCGCAAATTAGCATCAAAAGGAATACCTCAGCCCAATAGTTTGATCACTTATCTTTTTGACAAACTGATAGACTTTATGTCAACTGTTCGAATACCACTGAATAACACAGATAGCCAAGTAGCTCGCGATATACGACAAATGCAGACCAGAGCAGATACGATTTATCATTTAGGTTTGGTAAAATATGCCCATAAGTTATGGTTGAGAGTACTTAATAAATCTCTTTTGCACGAAGAATATACCTTATGTGTAGAAGTTATAGCCCAACTTTACAATACAGAACTAAAGCATGGCTTTCGGGGATTGCAAAAAGTTGTTTCACAATATCATGAAGATTCCTCTATTCCTGAGGTTTATCAGAAGTATATCGACTTATCTCACTGGGATAAAACATTGCGTTTTTTGTTTATTTATAGTACAGCAATCATGAGAAAACCACCATCAGCTTCAAGGCAAGCAGAATGGGATACTCTATTTGCGAATAGTATATTTAAAAAGGACATTACTCACCTACCTTTTCAACACCAACTGAGATTTTTAAGTATCTACAACATGTATCATTATTCAGAAAAAAATATAGAGGCGTGTTGTTCAAATAATGAAAAAATACTTGATATCTATGAATCGACTCCCGAAAAAACAGTAAAAAGATTTAAGACTTATCTGGTTCGTTACAGAAATTACTGTTGGCATTTACGGCTAATCAATTCACCAAAACTACCAGAACACATTGAAAAATATTGTAATTTGCTAAATGCATGGGAAAAGGATTTGCAGGATTTGCCCAAGTCTGAACTTGAACGCTATGTTTTCATGCATCAATACTACTCTACAGTCATCCGTCAATATGGATTGATGTCTGCGAAAGCTTTTGGTGAGCAGGACGTTGATGATCTGGATATTCTGGAATTTGGTCAACAATCCAGAACTATTGAACACAGTGTTTTTACTATTAGTATCTGCAATGCTTTTTTATACCTTTTGCTCAGGTCATACAAAAAGTCTGCTTCGTGTTTGATGAAAGCTCGCGAGTACACACATCTGAATCCGGATTATGAATTGGAAATAGAGGTATTATGCTTAATAGAATGTCTGGAGAATAATTCGCGAATATATTTTTCCAATCAGATAAAACAAGCTTTAATACGCCGACGTAGAAAACCGATAAAAATTCCTATTATTAATTATATGTTGGATTTTCTAAAATTATTTCAATCACCCAAAAAGAAATTTCAGATATCAAAACAACAAGTAGAGGCTGCCAAACAAGCAGAAAAAATATCATATGAAAAAGAGGCTTTTTTCTCTTTATGGCTGGAACGTAGATACAATGAAATGCAGGAGTAAGCTAATAACTCTTTTCTGCAAAATGTTCATGTAAATTAAGAGTATGTTTAAGATTTGTACGAACTGTAAATCAATAGATTGTGGTTTTGGCGAAGTATCAAAGAAGGGCGTTTATCAAGATAAGCAACTGATTTGATATGAAGCCAAGTTCACAAGATATTGGTTTTCAGGAAGTAGAAGTTTTAAACAGCCTCTAAAATTTGCGTCAAATCTTCTTCGCTTACCTTATCCATCAGCATTAATATTAATTTACTATTCAGAAATTCGCTTTCAGGTTTTGTTAAATTTTTATGCGCCTCAATTAGTTTTTTATATTTATCATCATTGCGATATTTGCTGAATAAATCGGGAATTTCATTTTTTTCCGAAGCTTTCATTTTTCCCAATGACACTTCAATATCATTCAGAATTTTACCTGCATTAAACTCGCGTCCTCTTGCAGCGATGTAATGATCGGGGCGAATCAAATACCAACTACCGGGCTTTAAATCATATTTATCAACGAGGTCTTTATCTTTTTCATGTATAATAATGGTGGTCAGCAAATCGCTTTTGATTGTGTGATTTCCCATGACCAATAAGGTAAAATCGTCGCCTAATTTGTCCACTAAAAAACCTTCTTCGAGCATAGCATCTTTCGCTGCATATCCGATTTGTAAATCGGTATTCCAATCATTATCTATGTCCGAGGTAACTAACGAAGAATTGACGTACCGATAAGGATGAGAAAGTCGCCCGCTATTGATAAGTGTTCGTGCATAGGCGTTTGTTTTGGCTAAATTTAAAGCGGCATTTCTGAATTGCAAGCTGATTTCGGATTTTGGCGAAATAAAGTCTGTAGCATTGGAAGAGTGAAAGATGTTTTCATCGGTGGCGGGACTGCGCTCTTCGTCGTATGTATTTAGTAAATTCTTTGGTGCTTTTCCTTGAAGGACATAAGCCAATTTCCAACAAAGATTGTCCACATCCTGTACTCCGCCATTCGCGCCTCTTGCTCCAAAGGGCGACACCAAATGCGCCGCGTCTCCTGCAAAAATGATTCTGTTATGAACAAATTTCGGCATACGCATACACCGAAATTGATAGATACTTGTCCACTCCAATTCAAACTTCACCTCACTACCCAACATCTGTCGAAGACGCGCTTTGATTCTATCCGGGGCGAGTTCTTTGTCTTTGTCAATATCTGAACCTAACTGCAAATCAATCCGCCAAACCCCGTCAGGTTGTTTGTGCAGCAATGCAGAATATCCACGATTAAACGGTGGGTCAAACCAAAACCAGCGTTCCGTCGGGAAGTCATTTTGCATCGTAATATCTGCAATCAAAAAATTCTCGGCAAATCGCTCACCTTCATACGGAATTCCCATTTTTTTACGAGTTGGACTATGTACACCGTCGCAGGCTAACATGTATTTCGTTTCTATCTGATAGTTGCCTTCGGGTGTTTTAACTGTAATTAAAACGCGCTCATCATTCTGTTCAAAATCCGTCATTTCCTCTTCCCAACGCAAACTAATCAGTGGATTTTCGTGTACGGCATTGACCAAATATTCTTCAAAATAATATTGTTGTAAATTGATAAAAGCGGGGATTTTATGTCCCTCTTCCGGCAGCAAATTAAATTCATAGACCAATTCTTCATCATAAAATACCTTCCCCACATTCCAAACTACGCCTTTCTCCAACATCCGGTCAACTTGCTTTAAGCGATTGACCACTTCCAATGTTTTTTTGGAAAAACAAATCGCACGACTACCAACCACGACGGTATTTTCCTTCATTAAAATGACACTGCGAATACCCCGACTTGCCAAATCTAAAGCCGCAGTTAATCCCGTTGGACCACCACCAATGATGACCACTTGATGTCGAACAGGAGACACAGCATCTTGGTCAAGCGACCTTTTATGGAGGAAGATTGGGTTGGTGTATGTTTTAGGCTTTACCCACATATTAATTTTGAGTGAATGAATTTTGAATGAATGAATAATAATGCGTCAGTAGAGAAACATTGTCGCATTATCTCATTTCAGCATTGTCGCATTTCCATTCATTCAAAATTCAAAATTCATTCATTCTGCATTGAGTTCTTTCCACATCGCCACATCAATTTCATCCGTCCATATTTCGGGATGTTCGATACCGGAAGCTTCGTCGTAGGCACGTTTGGCGTTGAAGTGCATACAGTGTTCAAAGATGACCCAATGACCGAATTTGGGCGTCATAGTCTCCAGCATTCTGTTATAGCAAGTCTTTAAATCTTCACCTGCCGTTACACTCATCAAAGCCTGATTATAGAGCATAGAAGTGTATTCTGCAGTGCCGTTGATGGCTTCAAGACATTGAATTTCATTGGTCAACGCTTCGCCTCTGCCCGGTACCATAGCTTTGGGTTTGAGGGCTGCGAGACGTTGTAGCGTACCTGCCCAATTTTTGAGTTGAGCATCGCCACAGTATGGTGTCGCGCCGTATTCCACCAGATCGCCCGCAAAACAAACTCTATCTTCCGGCAACCAAGCAATAATATCTCCGCGCGTATGTCCTTCGCCGATGTGTATGAGTTCTACTTTTTTATTGCCCAAATCTACAGTCATTTTATCTGTAAATGTCATAGTCGGGTAAGTCAGCCCCGGAATACTTTCATGCCCTCTGAATAATCTTGGAAAACGTCCAAACTCTGAATCCCAATCTTGCTTGCCGCGTTCCATGATCATTTCCCATGTTTTGTGCGAAGTGATAATTTCGTCAGCGTTATACGCAGATGCACCCAATACCCGGACGGCGTGGTAGTGCGTCAATACTAAATATTTGATAGGTTTATCGGTCACAGAGCGTACTTTAGCAATGACATCTTCTGCCATCCGAGGCGTAGCCTGTGCTTCAATAACCATGACAGCATCATCGCCAATAATGACACCACTGTTGGGGTCACCTTCGGCGGTATAGCCATAAGCTCCTTTTGCCAATTCGACAAATGATTTTTTCTTTTCTTCTAAATCCCCTTGAGATGCGAATGTCTTTGCCATAATTTTACTTTTTTGAATGTGCAAGTTAATTAAACCTTGCTCAAAATTATCATTCATATCATAATATCTCTTTAGACTTCTCTTCCAAGAGAATAACATTTTAAATAATCAATGTCGTAAATAAAAATAAGGGCAAACACATCAAAATTCACTTTGCCAAACATTGATTACCTGACGGTACTCGAAACGATTTTTTCCCTCAAAAAAGCTACCGATATTTTGCGCTTAACAGTGCTGCCCAATAAATGGTCAATTCCGTTTTTTATTGTCCCATCGGGACAAAATATTTTGATGCGTTTGCCCTTGTTTTTATTTACAATATTGGTTGTTTAAAATGGTATAACAAGGGGATAAAATCATAAAGTATCTCTAAAAACAACAGGCAGCCTGAACAACTGTTTAGTTATTCGGCTGCCTGTTACTTATGTGCCTGATAAAATTGAATGAAGAAGGTAATGCCCTTCATCATCAATTCCTATGAAGAAAGCCTCGTTAATATATAATAGGTCGAATGAGGCGATGGAGGCATGACTGCCTCCATCGCACTATTTCACTCCTGTCATATAATCATCTCTATCATCATTCATTCAATTTGACAAATCTCATAGCAGAGCTACGCCAGTTGTTGCCTTGAATGGATAGTACGTAAGTAGCTGCGGGTAATCTGCTTGGGTCCACAGTGATGAGGTTGCTGCCACCGAATACGGTGATTGGCATCTCCATCATTGTTCTACCCAACATATCCGTAATAATCACCTTCGCATCTTCATGGTCATATGAGCTGTTAAATCTCACATTAACCAAGTCATTGACGGTCGGATTCGGGAAGATATCCGATATGCTGATACCTGATGCACAATCCGCTTGTATGGTTACAATCTCAGAATACTCAAACGAACCATCTAAGTCCACTTGCTTGAGTCGATAGTAAGCCACTGCGCTGGTCTGTGTATCGGTGTAAGTGTAGTCGGTTGCAATACCTTCTGCACCTAAACCATCTACACGGTCTATCATGTTGAAGTTGACCCCATCGGTACTCTTCTCAATTTCAAAGTGCGAGAAGTTAATCTCTGATTCCGTGCCCCAAGAGAGGACGACCTCACAGTCTTCTTCCGTACCCTCAAAGTAGCTCAGGCGTATCGGCAGATTCGGTTGTACTTCAATTCTTGCCGGATCGTAATCATCATTATCATTCGGGTCATCGGATGTACCCGGTGCACAGCCGCAATCATCATCAATGTTGTTGTCTGTGTTCAACTCACTCGGTGTCGTACCGTTATCACCCGGAGTAGAATCTTCATCCGGTACACCAAATTCATTGTCTGCGCTCATGATTTCCGCATCATTGACCAATTCAAAGCCATTGAAGGTCGGATCAATACGCAAGACAATCTCCAGTGTTTCCGAGCCACCTGCGGCAATAAACGGAATCGTCGCCGTGACCGTCGGTGGCGTACCGCTAAAGTCATTATTGAAGAATGACATAAACATCATACCCGTCGGGATATGGTCTGCCACTACGACATCGGTAGCATCTATCGTACCCTGATTATATACCGTGATGGTATACCTGACATCATCGCCCGGAGATATGGACTGACTGGCATCATTATCCAGATAAGAACTATACTCCTTCATCAATGCCAAATCAAAGGTGGCTACACTCACCACTGCCGGGTCGGAATCGTCTTCATCCGCCAGCGGGTCGCTGCTGCCCGGTGTACCCGAACCGTCACCACCCGTAGCATCATCCGCGGGGCTGTTCGGATCACCTCCTGCATCGTCCGTCGGATCATCGTTTGGCGTAGAATCCGCATCTGCCGGTGGCGGTGTCATCGGATTGCCGTCGTCATCGGCTGCGCCGATTTCCGCTACATTGACCGTACTCATGGTTGCCGGGTCAAACGGATTTGCGACTACTAATTGCAGGCTAATCGTCTGTGTCATTCCCGGTGCCAGTGGTCCGGCTATGGTGTATTCAGGAATACCGTTGGCATCCGTATCTCCCCAACCCGGATTCAAGCCCAGATTAAAGACCATACCCGTCGGTGTATAATCATTGACTTCGATGTCATAGGCATCTACCGTACCTTGGTTGATGACCGTAATATCATAGCTGACCGTATCGCCCGGTGCTACCTGTGTGGATTGTCCTACACTGAGTGCTTTGGTCAATGCCAAATCAAAGATATTCACCGCAGCAGGGTCAGCATCATCTTCATCTGTGAGTGGGTCGGTATCGCCCGGTGCGCCGGAACCGTCACCGACGGTACTATTGTCCGAAGGTGTATCCAACTCTCCTCCTGCATCATTGACAGGGTCGGTATCCGGTGTCGAATCCGCATCTGTCGGCGGTGTATTGGTCGGGTCGGTATCGTCATCAGCCGCGCTGATTTCCGCTACGTTCACCAAGTCATCCGCAGCACCTGAACCTCCTGTAATAATCGAAGCATCGTAAATCAATCTGCCAAAGCGAACGGTGTATTCCGTTGCTCCTGCATTCTGGTCATTGGTATCTCTGAATTCTACTACCCAATCATCCATCGCTCCGGTGGTCGAGCCACTCGGAATATTGAGGATGGTATTGTATAATTGTCCCGGAACAGGTGTTGCGCCTGAGCCATTACAAGTCGTAAACGGTTGTCCTACATAAACCACTGTACCCGTTGGGTCAGTCAATCTGACTTCAATATCACTTTCGCAAGAAGCATTTTCTACGCGGAAGAATAATTCCAGTGTAATATTGGACAATACCGCATTGGTCGGCGTTGCCGGGTCGGTGAAGGCATAAATCGGATTGATACCGAAGTTCATGGCATCCGCTTCACCGATATTCAAATCACCATCTGCCAGCAGTGTTACTGTATTGGTCGTCGTTTGGGCACTTCCGCCTACAAACGGGTCGTTGACCGTCAAGACTATCGGCAGGGTCATCGTTGCGCCCGGAGCCAATGGTCCAGCTATCGTCTGGTCAGGATTGCCGTCACCGTCGCTGTCTATATTCCAATCCGGATTCAATGCCGGGTCGAAGGTATAGCCCGCAGGGACGTAATCGTTGACCAATACGCTGTAAGCATCTACGGTACCCTGATTGGTCACCATGATGTCGAAGCTCACATTATCGCCCGGTGCTACGTATGGTGATTGACCGGCACTCAATACTTTGGTCAATGCCAGGTCAAAGATACCTACCGCAGCAGGGTCTTGGTCATCTTCATCCGTCAGCGGGTCGGTATCGCCCGGTAGTCCTGAGCCGTCACCTGTTGTGCTGTCGTCCGAAGGACTGTCCGGTTCACCACCGGCATCATTGCCCGGTGTGGCATCCGGCGTAGAATCTGCATCTGTCGGCGGCGTATCCGTCGGGTCGGTATTGTCATCGGCTGCACTGATTTCAGCTACGTTGACCAAATCATCGGCTGTACCTGTGAATGGGTCATTCACTGTGAGTACTATCGTCAAGGTCATCGTTGCGCCCGGAGCGAGTGCTCCTGCAATGACCTGGTCAGGATTGCCGTCGAGGTCTGCATCCGACCAAGCCGGATTTAATGCCGGGTCAAAGTTCATACCCGCAGGTACATAATCATTCACCAGCACATTATAGGCATCTACCGTACCTTGATTGCTTACTACGATGTCAAAGCTCACATTATCGCCCGGTGTGATATACGGTGATTGTCCCGCACTCAATCCTTTGGTCAATGCCAAGTCGAAGATACTTACCACTGCAGGGTCGGAATCATCCTCATCCGTTGTGGCACTATCATCGCCGGGAGCACCTGTACCGTCTCCTGCCGTGCTGTCGTCAGAAGGCGTATCCGGTGCACCACCTGCATCATCCGTCGGGTCATTATTCGGTGTCGAATCAATATCCGTCGGTGGTGTATTGGTCGGATCGGTGTCATTATCCGCCTCGCTGATTTCTGCAAAGTTGACCAAATCATCGGCTGTACCTGTGAATGGGTCATTGACCGTCAATACGATGGTCAAGGTTTGCATTGCTCCCGGTGCCAATGGACCGGCTATGGTCTGGTCGGGATTGCCGTCTGCATCTGCATCTGCCCAGCCTGCATTGAGTGCCGGGTCATAGGTGTAACCCGCAGCTACATAGTCATTCACCAGAATGTTATAAGCATCCAGCGCGCCTTGATTAATGACGGTAATATCGAAGCTGACATTATCGCCCGGTGCGATGTAAGGACTCTGTCCGGTACTTAACATTTTTGTTAATGCCAAATCAAAGCCGCCGAGTACGACCGTTGCCGGGTCGGAGTCATCTTCATCGGTCGCTGCTACGCCGTCGTCCGGTGTACCGCTACCATTACCGGCTACATAATCATCATCCGGTCCGCCGATGGTACCACCTGCGTCATTGCTGTCATCATTATCCGGTGTCGAATCAATATCTGAAGGCGATGGGGTGGCAGGATTGCCATCATCGTCTGCATCACTGATTTCTGCGACATTCACCAAATCATCCGGTGTTCCGTTGAACGGATTATTAATAATTAATAATATTTCGAATGAGAAACTGGTACCCGGCTGCAATGGTCCGGTGATAATTCTATCCGGATTGCCGTCCAAGTCACTGTCACCCCATTGGGAGTTGAGTGCCGCATCAAATGTATAGCCCGCAGGCACGTAATCGTTGACCAGGATATTCTGTGCATCTATCGTACCCTGGTTGTACAAGGTAATATCAAAGCTGACCGTATCACCTGCCGCCACAAACTGTGATTGTCCCGGTGAGAGGGTTTTGGTCAATGCCATATCGAATATCTCGACCGTTGCCGGATCGGCGTCATCCTCGTCAGTGACCGGATTATTATCATCCGGTGTACCTGTTCCGTCGCCACCTGTTGCACCGTCATCCGGTCCGTCAGGTGTACCGCCCGCATCGTTGGTCGGGTCATTATCCGGTGTCGAATCCACATCCGCAGGTGGAGGAGTACTATCATCCCCATCATCATCCGCACTGCTGATTTCTGCGTAATTGATTAAATCAGCTGCCGTGCCGGAGAATGGATTATTGACTGTAAGTATTATTGTCAAAGTCGTTGTTGCACCGGGTGCCAGTGGTCCTACGATATTTTGGTCGGGATTACCGTCCAAATCGCTGTCTGCCCAACCCGGATTTAATGCCGCATCGAAGGTGTACCCCGCAGGCACATAATCATTGACCAAGACATCATAAGCATCTACGGTACCTTGATTGTAGACTACAATATCAAAGCTGACATTATCGCCTGCACCGACGGCACTGCTTTGACCCGCACTCAAGGCTTTGGTCAAGGCGAGGTCGAAGATACCGACTACTGCCGGATCTTGGTCATCCTCATCCGTTGCATCTACACCGTCAAGTGGCGTACCTGAACCGTCGCCGTCTACGAAGTCATCCTCCGCACCATCAGGTGTACCGCCCGCATCGTTGGTCGGGTCATTATCCGGTGTCGAATCGCCGTCTATCGGCGGATCGTTGGTCGGGTCGAGGTCATCGTCGGCTGCACTGATTTCTGCGTAGTTGACCAAACTCATCATACTCGGATCGAAGGGGTCAATTACGGTGAGTATAATCGTCGAAGTCACTGTACCGCCCGGTATAATCGGTCCGATGATGGTTCTGTCCGGATTGCCGTCGGCATCCGCATCTCCCCAACCCGGATTCAATGCCGGATCGTAGGTGTAACCTGTCGGTACATATTCATTGACCAATACATTATAGGCATCTGTCAAACCTTGATTAATCACACTGATGTCGAAGCTGACCTGGTCACCCGGTGCGACGTATTCGCTTTGTCCCAGTGATGGCGTTTTAATTAATGCCAAATCAAAGATGGTGACAAATTCGGGGTCTTGGTCATCTTCATCCGTCGTATCCGTACCGTCTAATGGTGTACCTGTTCCGTCACCGTCTACGAAGTCGTCGTCCGGTCCTTGTGGTGTACCACCCGCATCGTCTGTCGGGTCATTATTCGGTGTCGAATCTATATCATCCGGACCCGGTGTGCTTGGGTCGGTATCGTCGTCTGCAGCACTGATTTCTGCATAATTAATCAAATCATCTTGTGTGCCCGTGAATGGGTCATCTACGATGAGCATGATGGTCAATACTTGTGATGCGCCCGGCGCCAATGGTCCGGCTATCGTCTGGTCAGGATTGGCATCGCCATCGGCATTACCCCACATTGGGTTGAGTGCCAGGTCGAAGTTCAGTCCCGCAGGGACGTAATCATTGACCAGAATATTATAGGCATCTGCCGTACCTTGATTATAGACCGTGATGTCATAGCTAATCGTATCACCTGCACCAATATATGGTGACTGACCTGCACTGAGTGTTTTGGCTAATGCCAAGTCAAAGATACTCACAAAGGCAGGGTCCTGGTCATCTTCATCCGTCGTGTCCACACCATCGAGTGGTGTACCTGAACCGTCACCGTCGATGTAATCATCATCCGCCCCGTCGGGGGTACCACCTGCATCGTTGGTGACATCATTATCCGGTGTAGAATCCGCATCTGTCGGCGGCGTATTGGTCGGATCGGTATCATCATCCGCTGCACTAATCTCTGCGTAGTTGACCAAATCATCCGGTGTACCCGTGAATGGGTCATTGACGGTCAATACGATAGTGAGCGTCATTGTGCCGCCCGGTGCTATCGGTCCTGCAATGGTCTGGTCAGGATTGCCGTCTGCGTCGGTATCGCCCCAAGCTGCATTTAGGGCAGCATCGTAGGTATAACCCATCGGGATATAATCATTCACCAAGACATTATAAGCATCTACTGTTCCCTGATTAGTCACCGTAATATCGAAGCTGGCATTATCACCCGGTGTGATAAATTCACTTTGTCCTGCACTGAGGGTCTTGGTGAGTGCCAAGTCAAAGATGCTCACTACCGCCGGGTCTTGGTCATCTTCATCCGTCGTATCCGTACCATCAAGTGGTGTACCTGAACCGTCGCCGTCGATAAAGTCATCGTCCGGTCCGTCGGGGGTACCACCTGCATCGTTGGTGACGTCATTATCCGGTGTAGAGTCTGCATCTGTTGGTGGCGTATCGTTCGGATCGGTATTATCATCCGCTTCACTAATCTCAGCGTAGTTGACCAAATCATCCGCTGTACCTGTGAATGGGTCATTGACCGTCAGGGTAATCGACAAGAACATCGTGCCGCCCGGTGAGATTGGTCCGGCAATCGTCTGATCCGGATTGCCGTCTGCGTCGGCATCACCCCATAGAGGATTGAGTGCCGGGTCGTAGCTCATGCCCGCAGGGACATAATCATTGACCAAGACATTATAGGCATCTACTGTTCCTTGATTGAACACCGCAATGCTATAAGTCACCACATCACCCGGTGAAACGTAAGGGGATTGTCCCAGTACTAATGACTTCGTCAGTGCCAGGTCAAAGATATTGACAAAGGCCGGGTCTTGGTCATCTTCATCCGTTGTATCTACGCCGTCTAACGGTGCACCACTTCCGTCACCGTCCACGTAATCGTCATCCGCACCGTCAGGGGTACCACCTGCATCATTCACAGGATCATTATCCGGTGTAGAATCTGTATCTGCCGGTGCCGGGGTATTCGGGTCACCGTCATCATCGGCTGCGCTGATTTCTGCATAGTTGACCAAATCATCGGCTGTACCCACAAATGGGTCATTGACCGTTAATATGATACTTAACATCATGCTGCCGCCCGGTACAATTGGTCCGGCGATGGTCTGGTCAGGATTGCCGTCTGCATCCGCATCACTCCAAGCTGCATTGAGCGCAGGGTCGAAGGTGTAGCCCGCAGGGACGTAATCATTCACCAATACATTCACCGCATCTACCGTACCTTGATTATAGACCGTAATGTCGAAGCTGACCTGGTCGCCCGGTGCGATGTAAGGACTCTGTCCGGCACTTAACATTTTTGTTAATGCCAAATCAAAGATGCTGACAAAGGCAGGGTCTTGGTCATCTTCATCTGTTGTATCTGTACCATCAAGTGGGCTACCTGTTCCGTCTCCGTCGATAAAGTCATCGTCCGGTCCGTCGGGGGTACCACCCGCATCATTGGTCGGATTATTATCCGGTGTAGAATCTGCCTCTGTTGGTGGCGGATTATTCGGGTCGGTATCATCATCTGCATCGCTAATCTCCGCATAGTTGACCAAATCATCCGCTGTGCCTGTGAATGGGTCATTGACTGTGAGTACTATTGTCAAAGTCTCTGTACCACCCGGTGCAATAGGTCCGGCTATCACTTGGTCAGGATTGCCGTCTGCGTCTGCATCTCCCCAAGCTGCATTGAGGGCAGGGTCGTACATCATACCCGCAGGTACGTAGTCATTGACCAGTACATTATAGGCATCTACTGTACCTTGATTTGTTACTGTAATATCAAAGCTGACCTGATCACCCGGATTGATATAAGGCGACTGACCTGTGCTTAATGTTTTAGCCAAAGCTAAGTCAAAGATATTGACATAAGCGGGGTCTTGGTCATCTTCATCCGTTGTATCTACGCCGTCAAGCGGTGTACCTGTTCCGTCACCATCTACGAAGTCGTCGTCCGCACCGTCCGGTGTTCCTCCTGCATCATTGGCAGGGTCGGTATCCGGTGTGGAGTCGTAATCCGTTGGTGGGGTATTGGTCGGGTCGGTATCATTATCGGCTGCGCCGATTTCTGCATAGTTGACCAAATCATCAGCAGTGCCGGTGAATGGGTCATTGACCGTCAGGATAATCGTCAAAGTCATCGTACCGCCATTCGGTGCTATCGGTCCTGCTATGGTCTGGTCAGGATTGCCGTCGCCATCGCTGTCTGCGCTCCATGTCGGATTTAATGCCGCATCAAAAGTGTAGCCCGCAGGCACGTAATCATTTACCAAAACATTATAGGCATCGGCTGTTCCCTGATTGGTCACTACGATGTCGAAGCTGACATTATCGCCGGGTGCAATGTATTCGCCCTGACCTGCGCTACGCATTTTGGTCAGTGCCATATCAAAGATATTGACCACTGCGGGGTCTTGGTCGTCTTCATCTGTCATCGCTGTGCTGTCCAATGGAAGACCTGTACCATTACCATCTACATAATCATCATCCGGTCCCTCTGGTGTACCACCTGTATCATTGGTCACATCATTATCCGGTGTGGAGTCAATGTCCGTCGGCGGAGGCGTAGCCGTATTATTATCGTCGTCGCTGCTTGCGATTTCTGCATAATTGATTAAATCATCGCTTGTGCCTGTGAACGGGTCGTTCACAATTAAATCCAAGAGGAAACTCTGGCTGCCACCCGGTGCCAGTGGTCCGACCACTACGCGGTCAGGATTGCCGTCCAAGTCGGCATCTCCCCACTGGGTATTCAGTGCCGCATCGAAGGTCATACCCGCAGGGACATAATCATTCACCAAGGTGTTGTAAGCCAAGGTCGTACCCTGATTATAGACCGTAAATTGATAGGTCACGGTGTCTCCCGGTGCGATATAAGGACTTTGTCCCGCTGCCAGTGTTTTCTGTAATGCTACATCAAAGATGTCCACAAAGGCAGGGTCCTGGTCGTCTTCGTCGCTGGCAGGATTGCCATCGAGTGGACTACCGCCGCCATTGAGACCATCACCATCTACATAATCATCGTCCGGTCCTTGTGGCGTACCACCCGGATCGTTGGTCGGATCATTATCCGGTGTCGAATCTACATCTGCAGGTGCAGGCGTATTCGGGTCACCATCATCATCAGCGGAGCTGATTTCTGCATAATTAATCAAATCATCTACCGTACCCAGGAATGGGTCATTAACCGTCAATACTATCGTCAAGGTGACTGTACCGCCCGGCGCAACAGGTCCGGCTATCGTCTGGTCAGGATTGCCGTCGGCATCCGCGTCGCCCCATGCTAAGTTCAAGGCAGGGTCGTAGGTATAGCCCGCAGGCACGTAATCATTCACCAGAATGTCCGTAGCTGCTACGCTTCCTTGATTATAGACTGTAATATCAAAGCTGATAGGTTGTCCCGGTGCTGCTGTACCTGATTCACCTGCACTGAGTGTTTTGGCTAATGCCAAGTCAAAGATGCTGATGAAAGCAGGGTCTTGGTCGTCTTCATCCGTCGTATCGGTGCTGTCCAAAGGCATACCTGAACCGTCACCGTCGATGAAGTCATCATCCGGTCCGCCCGGTGTACCACCTGCATCGTTGCTGATGTCATTATCCGGTGTAGAATCGAAGTCAACCGGCGGAGCATTCGTCGGGTCTTGGTCATCATCCGCAGCAGTAATCTCTGCGTAGTTCACCAAGCCGCTTGGGTCAGCAACGTATGGGTCATTGACAATTAACTGGATTTGAACCGTTGATGTACCGCCCGGTATAATCGGTCCGGCTATCGTTTGGTCAGGATTACCATCAGCATCGGCATCGCCCCAGCCTAAGTTTAAGGCAGGGTCGTAGGTATAACCCGATGGAACGTAATCATTCACCAAAACATTATAAGCATCTACATAGCCTTGGTTGGAGACCGTAATATCAAAGCTCACCACATCTCCCGGTGCAACGTATTGGTCTTGACCGACACTTAAGCGTTTTTGCAGTGCCAAGTCAAAGATTTCTACCGTCACAGGGTCTTGGTCATCTTCATCTGTGCTATCTACGCCGTCTAATGGTGTACCGCTACCGTCACCGTCAACGAAGTCGTCGTCCGGTCCGTCAGGTGTACCACCTGCATCATTGACAGGGTCATTATCCGGTGTACTATCTGCATCCGGTGGTGCAGGTGTACTTGGGTCACCATCATCATCGGCAGCGCTGATTTCTGCATAATTGGTCGCATCATCAGGCGTGCCCGTGAATGGATTATCTACTGTTAATATAATCGTTACAATCATAGAGCCGCCCGGTGCGAGTGGTCCGGCTATCGTGGTATCAGGATTGCCATCTGTATCAGTATCCCCCCAAGTTGGGTTCAATGCCGCATCGAAGGTCATGCCTGTTGGTACATAATCATTGACCAATATATCTACGGCATCTACCGTACCTTGATTATAGACCGTAATATCGTAGCTGACTGTACCGCCTTGTTGGATATACGGGCTTTGTCCCGGACTTAGCGTTTTTTGTAATGCTAAATCAAATACATCTACAAAGGCAGGGTCTTGGTCATCTTCATCGCTGGCTGCTGTGCTGTCTAATGGCGCACCGCCTCCATTGAGACCATCACCATCTACAAAATCATCATCCGCACCGCCCGGTGTACCGCCTGAATCATTGGTCGGGTCATTATCAGGGGTAGAATCCGAATCTACCGGTGGATTATTGGTCGGGTCGGTGTCGTCATCTGCATCGCTAATCTCTGCATAGTTGACTAAATCAGTGGCAGAACTTATCGCTGAGGCATCATTGACAATCAAAGTAATCACCATCGTACTGTCTGCTCCCGGTACCAGACTAAAGACCGATTGGTCAGGATTGCCGTCTGTATCTGCATCGCCCCAAGCAGGGTTGAGTGCCGCATCAAAGGTGTAACCCGCAGGGACGTAATCATTCACCAGAATGTTGTACGCAGGTCCTGCCTGATTATAGACGGTAATATCAAAACTGACCGTATCACCATAGACCACGTAATTGCTCTCACCCGGGCTTAGCATTTTTGTTAATGCCAAATCGAATAAGGTCACATATGCAGGGTCTTGGTCATCTTCATCTGTCGTATCAACACCGTCTAGTGGTGTACCTGTTCCGTCACCGTCCACAAAGTCATCGTCTGCACCATCAGGCGTACCACCCGCATCGTTGGTCGGGTCGGTATCCGGTGTGGAGTCTGCATCCGTTGGTGGCGTGTTGGTCGGGTCGGTATCATCATCCGCCGCGCTAATCTCCGCATAATTGGTCAAATCGGTTTGTGGATTTGCCGTAAACGGATCTAATATAATTAATTGTATCGTCAAGACCTGTGATGCACCCGGTGCCAATGGTCCCGCAATGACCTGGTCGGGATTACCTTCGCCGTCGCTGTCCGCATTCCATGTCGGATTTAATGCTGCATCAAAAATGTAGCCTGCAGGCACATAATCATTTACCAGTACATTATAGGCATCTACTGTACCTTGATTGAATACTTCTATATCAAAACTGACCGTATCACCCGGTGCTGCAAACGGCGTTTGTCCCGCGCTGAGTGTTTTTGCCAATGCTAAGTCAAATATCGTGACATAAGCAGGGTCTTGGTCATCTTCATCTGTCGTATCGACACCGTCTAATGGTGTACCTGTGCCGTCACCGTCAATGAAATCATCATCCGCAC
>JAHDEO010000645.1 GCA_020628725.1 Saprospiraceae bacterium | reverse complement strand
TGTTATTCCTCTTATCTGACTATCATGTCATTAGATAAAGTTTCGTACAGTCCTTGCTTGGAATTTGGAATTTGATTTTCCATTTGACATGATTTTTGAATACACAATAATATGATTATCTTCGTCATGAATCAAAAATCGAAAATCGCTCAATCAAAAATCATGAAGTTTTCAGCCCTGTTTTGTTTGCTTGTTTGTGTGGTGACAGCTTCTGCTCAGACACTTCCCGCACCACCTCAACGTGTTTATCAACTTCTCACGCCGCAAGATACGCTAATGATTGAAATTAGTCCAGATGGTGAGCAAACGATTATGCATACCATTGAAAAAGGACATACGCTCTATGCCCTTAGCAAATATTATGGCGTCAGTCAAGAAATGATATATTATCATAATCCGGTGGTGAAAAGCGCACCGCTTTCATTGGGTCAACAACTCAAAATTCCTATTCCCACTCGTGCTATTAAACGGTTGAGAGACAGTAAGTTTAATGATAAACTCAACGTGCCTGTATGCTATCAAGTGCAGCCGGGAGAGACGGTGTATCGTATTGCGCGTACCTATTTTAATACTACGCCGCAACTTTTTTCTATTCACAATCCACAAATTCAAAATAATGCAATCAGTCCCGGCGATACGGTTCTGATTGGCTGGATTAGCGTGTATGGGCTCACCGATGTGCAGCCCAAATATAAAGGTGAATTTGCCCCTGCATTGGAAGCAAGCGACCGACTTGGTGAACGCTATCTCGCTCAAAGTGTGACCCGTACAGAACGTCAAGAAAACGGCATCGCTTTCTGGCAATATAAAACAGATGTATCCGTTGGTGCAAAATTGTATTGCTCACACAACAAAGCTCCTGAAAATTCTATTGTAAAAATAACGAATCCGATGAATAATCGAACTATCTTTGCGCGAGTTATCGGGCGTGTCTCTACAAATGTGCATGGTTATAATGTGAAGATTGTAGTATCGCCGGATGTGGCGCGTGCTTTAGGCGCGATTGATCCCAAATTTCATGTGAAACTTTCTTATTTGAATTAGTTCGTAGTTGATAGTTCATAGTTCATAGTTAGTCAAGAGATTTCTATGAACTATGAACTATGAACCATCAACCAAATTATGTACTACAAAAATATATTAGAAACTATCGGCAACACCCCGCTTATCAAACTCAACCGTATCGTAGAGGGCATAGATGCGACGATATTGGCGAAGCTTGAAACGCCGAATCCGGGCAACTCCGTCAAAGACCGTATGGCACTTAAAATGATTGAAGATGCGGAAGCGCGAGGCGACATCAAACCGGGCGGTACTATCATCGAATGTACTTCCGGTAATACGGGAATGGGCTTGGCAATAGCGAGTGTTGTGAAGGGCTATAAATGTATTTTTACAACGACAGATAAGCAGTCGAAAGAGAAGGTGGATATCCTCAAAGCCGTTGGTGCTGAGGTGATTGTGTGCCCGACGAATGTGACACCGGATGACCCACGTTCCTATTATTCTGTTGCTGAAAGATTGAGTAAAGAGATACCCAATTCTTTCTGGTGCAATCAGTATGACAACCTTTCTAACCGTACTGCACATTATGAAAGTACAGGTCCTGAAATCTGGGAACAGACGGAAGGGAAAATCACACATTTTGTGGTGGGTGTAGGTACAGGTGGTACGATTTCGGGTGTAGGAAAGTATTTGAAAGAGAAAAATCCTGACATACAAATTTGGGGAATTGATACCTACGGTTCAGTTTTCAAAAAGTATCATGAGACAGGGATTTTTGATGAAAAAGAAATTTATCCATACGTAACAGAGGGTATTGGAGAGGATATTTTGCCAAAGAATGTGGATTTTGACCTCATTGATTATTTTGAAAAAGTGACGGATAAAGATGCGGCTGTTTACACACGCAGACTTGCGCGTGAGGAAGGGATGTTGGTCGGTAACTCAGCGGGTTCTGCAATTGGCGGTGTGATTCAATTGGCGGATAGATTGAAGCCGACGGATGTGGTGGTCGTGCTATTTCACGACCATGGTAGTCGTTATGTGGCGAAGATTTTTAATGATGATTGGATGCGTGAGCGTGGCTTCTTGGATGATGAATTGAATGTGGGCGATTTGATTGCGAAAAAAGACGACAAAACGTTCTATTCGATACAAAAAACCGAAACCGTTCGCAGCGTGATGAATATGATGAAGGAAAACGACATCTCGCAAATGCCCGTCATGGATAATGGTTCGATAGTTGGTTCAGTTACAGAGACTTCTATTCTCAATTACATCCTCGAAAACCCCATGAATAATACCGAAAAACAAGTCGAAGCGATTATGAATGAGCCATTTCCGATGGTGAAAACTGACGTGCCTTGTAGTCGTCTCCGTCAATATATCAATAAGCAAATTCCGGCTGTAGTGGCGCAGGATAAGGCGGGGTCAATGCATGTGATTACTAAGTATGATATTATTCAGGCGATGTGAAAGACGTGCTGATGAATTTGTCTTTCAAAGGGAAAAAGCCAAGTTATAATAAATTGAATCTTTACTCACTAAAAGTCGAGAGTTCTTCTGTCAATATAAGAAGATTGTTAAGTATCTGATTACGCAATACTTTGGCCTCTTCTTGCTTAATTGCTCCAATGGATATTTCATATTTTAAGCACTGATAACTTGCAGATATAATGATTAATTCACGTTGACATGATTTTGCGTCATCACCTAAACTAAGAGCAAAATCGAGCATTTTTTTTAATGCTTCACAGACCTTATTAGATGCAATCAGTCTAAATATTTCATTCTTGTTGAATTGCGTAATCATTTCTTTTAGAATTTAGAAGATTTATTTTATTGACATAGAAATTCTACAACCTTTTAGATGTTACTCTCAAAGAAGTCG
>JAHDEO010000098.1:5874-18217 GCA_020628725.1 Saprospiraceae bacterium | reverse complement strand
GATTATCAATCAAGAATCGAAAACTCCTAAGAAGTGCATCGTCAAAATGTAAAATATCAAATTTAAAATGTAAAAGTTGTAGGACGCGATGCCAATGCATTTCTTTTGTATTTATTTGATTTTTAAATTATTAAACATAAAAAAATAAAAAAATCGTGTGCGTATTACAAGTACTCTTGAATTCAAAACTTACACCTACTCTCCGGTTATCCCACTTGTGCAAGCAGTTCAGACGCACTCATGCCTTTCGGTACATCCAAATGGTCAATCATATCCTCGCTTTTTAAATCATCTAAATTTAAAATAGGTTGCTGAATAATTTCTTTCACCTCATCCACCAACATGGGACTTGCTGTAAATAAACCACTCACTGCAAAAGGACGTAAGCCCATTTTTTCCAACAAATCCAAGCCACCCAATACACCCAGACTATCGCCTGCCGATAAAATTACATGGTCAAATGTGTGTTGGAACTCCGGGTCGGATAGTAGTGCATAGGTTTCCTGCTGCAAAATCCCGTCTGCAATCTCAACGACCACATAATCCGGTTCAATCTGAGCCACACTTCGCATCAGATGATTATACAGGCGTTTCAATTCCCAAATCGAACATAAAAAAGTAGAAGGATAACCCACATCCGAAAAATCCATCACCATATCTGCTCCGCAGGAGGCTACAAAATCCTTATCTTTTGTAAATACTGTCCCCGTAAATTTCACGTAAGCTACACGCTTGTCAGCTTTTTTCAGACCGCGCACAAGAAAGCCCGCAGTAGTCGTTTTGCCACTATCCATGCTCGACCCCACCGACATAATCACCTTAAAAGGCGGACGTTCAAATTCACTAGCCGGCATCAATTGATATTTGGTATTCAAGATGTTATTATTCTTATCAACGGCAAATCCGACAAAACTCAAAGTTGTAGGACCAATCTCTTCTGCTTTCGCATGTGTTTGTCGTACAATACCTACTACACCGCCTTTACCGAGTATGTGGTATTCATCCCGAAAGGCGACCGGCACTTCCCCTCTGAAAACCACCGTCGCATAGCGATTACCAAATGTTGCCATGATATAATCGCCTTCAAAAAGCGTTATATTTCTACCGTGATAGCCTTGCAATGTTTTATGTTTGCCGAGTTTTCTGACCTTGAAAATGCCTACGTCCCCTGCCTTGGGTAGCGTATTATTGGCAAGTTGGGGAGCTACGCGAAAGTCTTGTATTTCGCTACAGCTAATAGATTTCTTAATATTTTTCATCACTGATAATTATATGTATTAAATGAATGGATTGGCTTGATTAATAAGGAACAACCGTAGGGAAATTTCCCCTACGGTTTTGGTTGTCACAGTAATAATTAACTCAAGTTGCGGACACGCAACTTAGTTCATAGTTAGCAGTTCATAGTTCATAGTAAAACATCATTTTGAGCTGTATTTCATATTTTTCTATGAACTATGAACCATCAACTATTAACTGTTGCGGACTTCCGCAACTTGAATTAATTACAACTCAATTATAAATTTGTAAAGGTGCCCGTAGGAGGCTCTCTCTACTCCTACGGTTTTGGCACCTAAAGTCAAAACTAAATAACTCAAAAACCAATTATTACATCAATTCGTAAGGTGTCCAAAGGAGTTCCTGTAACTCCTGTTTTTGGACACCTAAAAAAATAAGAATGAAAATTTTGCTGGGAAAAAGGTGCCCGCAGAAGCAATTATACACATCTCTGCGGTCACACCTATTTGTCAAAATTAAAAATCCATATTATCCGGTTAAGGGAAGGATGCTCAAAAACAATTTACTTCCTTGCGTCCAATCTAATTGCCCCACTTACACCAAGCACCGGGTAATTACTAAAACGACGTGAAATTTTACCGTTATTCGGATTGATGACATTAATTTCTGTTCGTCGCGAACCAACATTAAATTCACGTTGTATCATCCAAAACATCTTCAATTGCAGATGTTTTGTCGGACGCATATCCACTCCAAGTGTGCCGCGAAAACGATGCAAGCCGTTTCCTGCACTTTTGTATGTTCTTTCTCCTGTGTCATCATAGCGTTGAATCAATCTACCGCCATAGAAATAAAACAAACGCCCCGAGGCATAAGGTGCAATACGAAAGGGCTGCTCTAGCAAAGTCTCTTTCAAGCGCAGGGCATAGCTTATGCGCCATCCATATTTGCTTGTTGCCGGAAAAAACTTTTCCGCGGTAAAATATTGGGTAATAAAATCGAATGGGATCGTAGTGGGATAGGCAATTTCACCGACAATGCGATGAGTGATATTTTTACTCGTTTTGGACTGACCACGCACATATGCCGTTGTCAGATACCAACGTCTTTTAGGAGAATATGTGGCAGATAGTCGCCACTGGTCATATTTGATTTGTCGTTGTGAAAAATTGTAGGCAGTAAAATAACTCAATCCGAAAGAGAGTTTTTTATGTGTCCGAACTTTTACACCCGATGTTGTCCACAGCCTCCAATCCGGTTCTGATTGACCAAAGCAAATGACTGTTAAACAAAGCCACCATACCACACAACTAATTTTTCTCATAAGTGTCCACATCACGGATTCATATTTTTTTACAAAATGATTCTCAAAGTGGACATTGATAGATTTAGTATCAGGAACAAAATAAATGTACATTCTCGTCTTGTTCTTTTTCCTTTATACTTCACCAAATTATCCTTAAATACAGTGAGTATTCGCGTCAAATTTAGCTCGTCTAAAGAAAAAATAACGACGCGAAGAATGTACATTTATTTAATTCCTGATACTTAGAAGCAAATTTATTAGGAGTTTTCGCTGCGTGCAGATTTAAAACCTAAAAAATATTACAAGGTTAATTTTTTATTTTTTCAAGAGAAAACCACACTTTTATCCTTCAAAGCTTATTATAAGCCGTATTTTTACGAATGTTTTCTATGAAAAAATACAACTTTAAATCTGTTTTTTGGTAAATATTTTTTGGAATACCTTTTGAACCTTCAAAGTGTAGATTGAGTTTTTCATTCATTCATTCAAAAATCACTCATTCACTCATTAATACCTATGCGTTCTATTCTCATACTAATTATAAGTCTCTGCTTTCTTGTTAATTTGTCTGCACAAGATTATCACACTCGCAAAACCGCCCCTGCAAAAGCCCTCAAACACTACAAAAAAGCTCAACAATACACTTACAATAAAGACTATACAAAGGCAGTAAAATTCTTTGAAAAAGCTGTCAAAGTGACGCCCAATTTCATTGATGCACATTTGCTGCTTGCCGATTCATATGCAGTATTGGGCAATCGCGACAAAGCCGCAGCAGGCTTTGAAAAAGTAGTGAGCCTTGATCCCGATTACAGACCTAAAATCTACTACGCATGGGGCATATTGGAACGCCAGCATAAAAACTACGATGCCGCTGCCGACCAATTCGAGCGATTCCTCAGCTATCCGCAAAAGTCTGAAGAACTCAAACAGAAGGTCGAAACTCTTGTAAAAGATAGTCGTTTTGCTGCCGTAGCTACGAAAAATCCCGTTCCGTTTGACCCTGTGAATATGGGTGAAAATATCAACTCCGACCTCATGGAATACTCGCCTTCCATTACAGTAGATGGACAAACCATCATCTACACCGTTCGTATGCGGGGACAAGAAGATTTTTATGTAGCAGAAAAAGAAAACGGTGAATGGAAAGCCCGAAAAGACTTGGGCGAACCCATCAATACAATGGATAATGAAGGTGCACAAAGCCTCTCCGCCGACGGACGATTTCTCGTTTATACAGCCTGTAATCGCGAGGGCGATTTTGGTTCATGTGATTTATATTTTTCGGAATTAGAAGATGGCGAATGGACAACACCAATTAATATTGGTCAACCTGTAAACAGCAGCGATTGGGAGTCACAACCTTCCATTTCAGCTAATGCAGATGAATTGTATTTTACAAGCAGTCGTAGTGGCGGTAAAGGTAAAAAAGACATCTGGATGAGCAGCCGAAACGCTGATGGCGCTTGGTCTGAACCCGAAAGTCTTGGTAAAAATGTCAACACCTCCGGTACAGATATTTCCCCATTTATTCATCCTGACGGACGTACTTTGTATTTTGTTTCGGATGGGCATCCGGGCATGGGCAAATCAGATATTTACCTCTCTCGCCGACAAGCCGACGGCACTTGGGGCAAAGCCGAAAATCTCGGTTATCCGATTAATACGGAAGAGAAAGAATTTAGCCTCATCGTTAGCACGGATGGCAAAACGGCTTACTTTGCATCTGATAGAGAAAATGGTTTGGGCAAGACAGATTTGTATCAATTTGAACTTCATGCGGACGCGCGTCCTGCGCCTGTTACATATGCGAAAGCGACGGTTTTTAATGCAGAAACCAAGCAGCCCATTCGTGCCAATGTACAACTCATCGACCTCGCTACATCGAATACACACACAGAGTCTATCACTGATGAAAAAGGTGAATTTCTCGTCGTACTACCAAGCGGTACAGACTTCGCCCTGAATGTCAACAAACAAGGCTATCTATTTCATTCTGAGAATTTTGCATTAAAAGAAAAAAATACATTAGACAAGCCGTATTTGTTGGAAATTTATTTGCAACGCATCCGCGAAGTTGTTCAAAGTCCTACCAGACCTGTAGAGACGATAGAACTGACACCAGAGCCTCCCAAACCAGTCATCCTCAAAAATGTTTTCTTTGAAACAGCTTCTGCCAACCTCAAACCTGAATCACAAAGCGAACTCAATCGCCTCAAAGATTTGCTCAATGAACATCCTAATATCCACATCCAAATTAATGGTCATACCGACAATGTTGGCTCAGATTCCAACAATCTCACCCTCTCCGAAAATCGCGCAAAAGCCGTTTTTAATTATCTTGTAAAAGCAGGAATTTCACCAATACGCCTCAGTACACGTGGCTACGGCGAAACCCAAGCCATCGACACCAATGAAACCCGCGAAGGCAGAGCAAATAATCGTAGGACAGAGTTTGTGATTGTGAAATGACGTAGAACGATGCTTCCAGCTCGTTCCTCGCACTAAGCTAACGCGGAACGAACTGGAAGTATCGTTCTACGGATACGCAAGCCGGAGGCATTGGTGCTACGTTTGCAAAAACGATAAATATTCTTTATTTTTGTTCAATAAAAATTAATGTTTACTAAAAATGAACAGAATTAAAGAGACGGACATTCTGGATAGGGCTAAACTGGCTTTAGAAGATGTATTCAAGGGTAAACTTACTCTAGTTGATGAAAATTGGAGTTCAAGTCGAAACAGGTTATTTGACGGTTATTTATCGTTTAATAGTGATTTCAAATTTGCATTTACCATTATATCAGAGGATAATATTGGGTCTTTAAAAAAAATAGTAAAGTCCAATAAGAATAGTAAGAATCCTTTGATAAAAGATATGGTATTCATTTTAAAATACGCCTCGCCCAACATTAATAGTTTCTTAAAAGAAAATGATATTTTCTTTATAGATGCATGTGGGAATTGCTACATTAATTTACCAACTTTAAAAATTCACGTTGAAGGAAAACAACAGGTATTCAAGAAATTACCCGGCTCTAAAGTAGCTTTTCAAAAATCAGGTTTAAAATTGATATATCAATTGTTAGTAGAACCCGAACTAACACGAGAGACTTATCGTAATATTGCCAAAGTAGCGGGGATTTCGTCAGGATCGGCATATAGGATTTTTGAAGAATTGGAAAAAGAAGGTTTTGTTATAGTAGATAGTCAAGTGCCTCCACGAAGAGGAAGGAGTTTGTCAAATGTAGAGATGCTGATTACCAAGTGGGCTATGAGCTATGCAGAAGTTTTGAGACCAAAGATTCATCGTGGATATTTTCGCTCCCTAAACCCTGATTTAGCATCCAGTATAGTGTCCAGCAATTCGAATAATGAAATATATTTTGGAGGTCCGCTTGGAGCCAGTCATCTCAACAAGGAGATAGTAGCTCAAAAACCTGTTCTGTTTTCTAATATTCGTTTGAGCAAAATGGCAGAAAAATATAGAATAGTTCCCACCTCTGTATTCCGGCAAACATACGAGCAGATTGAGGTTCTAGAAGTTTTTTGGAATACTGACAGAACGAGCACAGAAAAGAAAAAGGGAAGGACGAATAATCTCGTAGATCCTATACTAATCTATGCTGATTTGATAGCATCCAGTGACTTTAGAAGCAAAGAGGCAGCCAAAAACATACTTAAAAATGAAATTCGAGATAAATTCATCCGATATAACTTTCAGTGGTAATTTCGTTGATTTTTTTGAAAGTATCAATCAGGCGTGCAGTCACTTTGGAATCAGCTATTTTGTAGTCGGTGCATTTGCCAGAGATATTATTCTTAAAAATATATTCGGTAGTAATTCAACTAGTCTTGTTACGCGAGATATTGATGTAGCTATCCAATTGGAAACCTGGGATAACTATTACGATTTTACAGAATATTTGAAAGTAAATTATGGGTTTAGCCCGGATAAAAATAATGCATACACATTTATTTCCTCTGAAGACGTATCGACAGACATACTACCATATGGTGAAATAGAGACTGAAAGAAAACTTAGCTTTCCACCTCACAGTAGAATTATTAATATGTTTGGTTTCAAAGAAATCAGCGATGCTTGCTTAATGGTGAGCCTTGATGGTAAAATTGACATCAAAATAGCTTCAATGGAAGGTATTGTCATACTCAAATTCATCGCGTGGAAAGACCGCGAACCCGAACAAGTTTCAGAAAAACACGCAAGGGATATTGGACTGATTTTTAGTGTTTATTATGATGCAATGGTAGAGGAAATTGCAACAGAATTTTCAGATTTACTTAATGAAGAAAACTTTGACGCAATACGTTGTGGAGCAAGGGCTTTAGGTAGGCGTATGCGACAAATTAGCAGTAAATCGAAACCATTAATAGGCGAATTAACCACATTATTTGCATACATTTTAAAAAATAAAGACAACTCGCTTTTTGTAGGACAGTTAGCTATTTCAATGAGTCGTGATTATGAATTTTGTTATCAATTGATAGAAGCACTCGCACAAGAATTTAAAATGACATAATTCATTTTTTAGTCAAAAATCCACCAACCGCTGCCGTTCCCGATTCACCGTTAATTTAGTCACATCAGGGCGCGAATAATGTCCAACAGGGTCAAAATTCTGTCGTTCTTCCAATACCCGATTAAAATCTATTTCACCAATAATCAATTCCTCACGCCCGACCACAGGCTCAACCACCCACGACCCGTCCGGCGCAGCAATACACGAACCACCATTTGCGAGTATAGGCGGCGCATGCTCCAAAATCAAATCTAAATGCGGTGTGTTTTTCGGAAAATCTTCTCGCCGCATCAGCCCCGAAACCGACACCGAAAATGACCGACCTTCCTTAGCGATGTGGCGTGTCAGGTCTTCCGTATTTCGCAAAGCACCGGGCCACACAGCGATATGCAAATTCTCCCCCATCCCATACAAAGCTGCCCTTGAAAGCGGCATCCAATTTTCCCAACAATTCAAACCACCCACCGTAAACGCCTTCAACTGATGCACGCGCAAACCATGCCCATCTCCCGGCGACCAAGTGAGTCGCTCCTCGTAAGTAGGTTGTAATTTACGATGAACAGATTGAATAAAACCAAGATTATTAATGTAAATCAAGGAACAATACAAACTATGTCCACCCCTATCGGCAGCCCGTTCGATAGTACCGAGATAGATGGCGAGTTGGTGTTCCCGCGCCTTTGCACGAATCGCATCCAAATCCCCTGCTTCCGGCTGAATGGCATTCCGCACATAATGCGCGTGAATTTCCTTTTGTACTTTCGAATTAAATTCCGCCCCACCCGTCAGCGACAACCAAAACGGATATCCGGGCAATAATGCCTCTCCAAACACCACCAACTCTGCCCCCGCACATCCGGCTTGGTCGATGTAGTCGATGATTTTTTCCATCGTCTTTGCCTTGTCGAGCCAGACGGGAGCGATTTGGGCGAGGGCGATTTGGAGGGTGTGATTCATGTGTATAAAATTAATAATCAGAAAATAATGCAGGGTGATTTTCTTTCAAGTATTTATGTTGAACATTGGAAAGAAAGATATATCCTGAAAACTGCCCACTACCACAGCAATCGTGGAAACTGCCGTCCACACCATGCTCATCCATAGCTTTTTCCATTAATTCCATGAAATTATAATCCAGCCAATCGGTTTCCACAGCCAATTCCTTATGATATGTTTTTCCTTTAAAATCGAAAGCATATGATGTCGTTTCCATTTCCCAACTTTTCTCGAATGTATCTACAATATTCGTCGGTGTAAATGCTCCTCTTGATGCCTCTCCGAAAGCTAAGGTCAATTCTTCATAGGGATTTTCAAGATTGCCTGTTTCCCAATCAAAAGCAACAATAATTTTCGGAAAACAATATAAAACGCTTTGATAATCTGTATCTTGTAAATCTTCGATACACTTGTATCCCTCGTCAATTTCCTCTTGAGTTATATGACTGAACAAGCCCAAACTATCACAAGTCGCAATAAATTTTTGTATATTTTTTGTGTTAAATTCATTGCTGTGATTTTCACGAGAAAATAAATATGGTTCGTAGCTTCCCCAAGCTGCAACCTGTTTTTCGGTCATTAAAATCACTGCAAATTCATCTCTTCCGTATGCTTGTCCGGGTTCAGATTTATTGACAAAATAAAGCCGGTAATCAGCGTTTTTATCCGCTAAATATTTGTTGATGCCTTTGTGAAAATCATTGCTGATTTGCAAAATGGTATCTTCTTCAATCACCTCATTGGTTTCAGGATTGATTTTTTTGAAATCATAAAAAGATTGGCAACTGTATGTATTGCCATTCGCATCAAAACTGATTGATAGATTTTGTTCTAACATATCACCGCCCCAATCTTCTTCTGTAATAAGTTCAGCTTTGAAATTCTCAATATCAGTATCGGGCAATAAGGTCTTTATTTCCTCAAAAATCTCCTGATACCCCTGTGAAGCATCAACCGAGTAATCACGAACATCAAATACTTTTGTATTCTCACAATACTTAACCAACTCATATTTAGACTTCAAATGCTTTTCTTTTTCCGGTTCAAGTAGAATTTTCAGGTTTTCATCAGAAATGAGATTATGCTTGTGTAAGTTCTTGATAAATTCATGTTCCTTAGCTTTTTCTTCCTCATAATCTTCATAGAAAATAGTCCGACTTGCGGCGTGACTCATGGCATACATCTCAATTAGCACCTCTTCCTCTTTTACCATTTTTATAATCTCATCATGAATTTTTTGATTAATTAAACCTATTTCTTTTAGCTTTGAAAAAGTAGTTAAAAATGTCTTTCCCCAAACACTACACTTTTCATGTATAAATCCATACTCGCCAACCCCTAATGCACCAATTCCAAAAGGATAAATGGTAAATCCTTCATCATTCGGGATTATCGCGTTTTCTTCGCATTCAATTTTTTCTTCAATTTTTGGTCCTTTGAAGTTAGGAAATGCTGCTTGGACTTTTCGGTCTATTTGCTCTTGGATCTTCTCGAAATCAGTTTCATTACTCCTATCAATTTCAGCGGCTATAGCTTGTTGCTCTATCATACCACTTCTGTAATAGAAATCACTACCAAAAGCCTTAGCGAGAAAACCCAAAATCTGTGCATTAGATAAGTCATCAACCATTCTTATGCTGCCATCCGACATATCCTGACGCTTCCCTCTGACAAGTTTTTCTTCGTTAATGTGTTGAATGAGTAAATCGCGTCCTTTTTCGGATAAAATTTCTACTTCGTTCAATTGATTAGCATACTCAATCGCCTCTTTTTTAGTCATTTTTTGAGCAAATAAAAATATTGGAAAAAATAATGTGAGTACTAACACGGCAATGCTGCTGATACTTTTCGAATTCATTTTAAATGGTGTTTATCAAACATTAAATAATGCTCAAAGATAGGAATTTTTCGGAAAACTGTACAGGCGACTTCAGCTACCATGTCTATCGCAATTAAGAATTCAAACCACTTATTTTCAATTTATTATAAATAAACATTGCGCTGAACATGGCGATTAAAATCGCCTGTACGGATATTACACACGCGGCTTCTTCCACCCATTATGATATTTCACACTAATGAGTTCATTTGCCTGTTTATTATCTTTAAATTTCTTCGCTTCATCGTCCCAGTAAATTTTCTGTCCGGTTTTGAAGGCGATATTGCCCATTTGAGCGCATATCGCTGCCGAACTGCCCGACCAGATGTTCGTCGCCAAGAGGTTGGAGTCATTTTTATTAATGGCTTCAACGAAGTTTTTCGTGTGTAAATCGAGGTAACTCACATCTTCGGGACGCGCATAGTCTTCAATAGCTTCCATTTTAGAGTCGCCCCAACCGGAGTAGCCCTCTTGTGCACGTTCAGCCATGACTCGGTAGCCATCACGGTTGACCATGAGTGTGCCGTTATTTCCGATAAATGCAATGCCTTCGCGCTCACCATAAGGTCCCAAGTCGATACCGACGGCGTGTTCCCACAACAAGTTGAAATCCTTAAATTCAAAGACAGCTTGCAGCGTATCCGGCGTTTCGGAAGGGTCGTCAGGATAGGCAAATTTACCGCCCGAAGCCATCACGGACACAGGCGTATCTGCGCCCATTGCGTATAGCGCGATGTCGAGTTCGTGTACGCCCCAATCGGTCATCAAGCCACCTGCATAGTCCCAAAACCACCTGAAAGTGAAGTGAAAACGATTGGGATTGAACGGACGTTTGGGCGCAGGACCGAGCCACATATCGTAGTCCACGCCCTTCGGAACAGGCGCATCCGGCTTGTTTTCCATAGGACGAAGCCAACCCTGATATGCCCAACATTTGACCAAGCGAATATTGCCCAAGACACCAGAGCGCACCACCTTCAAAGCATCCGCATAATGCGTTCCGCTACGCTGCCATTGCCCGACTTGTACTATCTTGCCCGACTTCCGCACAGCATCTTTCATAATGTAACATTCCTCAATCGAATTGGCAATCGGCTTTTCGACATAGGCATGTTTTCCGGCATCTACGGCATCGCAGAGCATCTTGCAATGCCAGTGGTCGGGCGTACCAATGACGACCAAATCAAGGTCTTTTTTGCTCAATAATTTTCGATAGTCTTTATATGTTTTGACCTTATTTTTGCGTAATTCAGCGTAGTTTTTCTTTCGTTCTGCCAATACGCTTTTATCGACATCGCACATACCTATCAACTCCGTTCCGGGTATGTTGAGCAATGAATTGGTATTTGCCCAACCCATACCTTTTGCGCCGATGAGTCCGATATTGACACGGTCATTCGCGCCTAATATACGTGCATAACTGCTCGCAGGGAACGCTAATGCGCCCATGCTTAATGCGGTATTTCTGATGAATGTTCTACGTTTCATAATTCAATAAATTGAAAGTCCATAGTCGATAGTCCGTAGTCCATAGGCAGCCGCGAGATATGGTTTTTCGCGCAGCGAAAAAAAGAAAACTATGGACTATTGACCATTGGCTATCGACTGATTTTACACATCACAAATATCAATGGATTCGCGAAGCGAATCAATCGGATTTTCGTAAGTCGGAATAAATTCTTGTGCTACGTATCCCTTGAATCCAGTCTTGAGAATGGCTCGCATGATGGCGGGGTAATTGAGTTCTTGCGAATCGTTGATTTCGTTGCGTCCGGGTACGCCTGCGGTGTGGTAGTGTGCGAAATAAGGGTGAAAATCTTGAATGTTGCGTATGATGTCACCCTCGTTGATTTGCATGTGATAGATGTCGTAGAGGAGTTTGAAATTTTCGCTGCCGAGTCGCTTGCAAAGTTCGACACCCCACGGCGTGTTGTCGCACATGTAGTCGGGGTGGTCTATTTTCGAGTTGAAGAGTTCCATGATGATGGTGACGCCGTTTTCTTCTGCTAAAGGCATTATGACATTTAAGCCTTTTACACAGTTTTTTAGTCCAACTTCGTCGTCCATGCCGCGTCGATTACCGCTGAAGCAGATGAGATTTTTGTAACCTGCCGCTGCGACTTTTGGTATCATTTCCGTGTAGTTTTTGACGAGTTGTTCGTGGAATTTTGGTTCGTTCCAACCATCTACGAGGTTGATTTCTGCGCCGTTGCACATGGAGCAGTCGATACCGTGTTTTTTGAGCGTATCCCAATCGTCCGGTCCGACCAAATCAATGGCAGGGATGCCAATGTCTTTGAGTATCGGAAGGAGTTCGTCCAAGGGATATTTGCCAAAGCACCAACGACTGACAGAGTGGCGAATGTTGCCTTTGCGTGGTGT
>JAHDEO010000098.1:0-5774 GCA_020628725.1 Saprospiraceae bacterium | reverse complement strand
ATACGATAATGATTTCGATTGAATTTTTTATCAAAAATTCTGCATTGACATTAAAAAGGAGTAGGAAATATAGTTTTATCAAAGTTATGAAAAATATTTTTTCGAGAAGAGTTGAACGAAGGATATTTGATGGAAAATTATCAAGAGATATTAAAAGCGAAATAAGACGAACAATTTGCTTGTCACAAATAGTGGATAGCGTATAAACTCCGCACATCATCGAACTGTACATTTATATGTCACTTTATTACGTTGCATAATTTTTATATGTATAGATAAATGAAAAATCCTAACTGTATTAAATGGTTTCTCCCTTTGGTGATATCTGTATTATTTGTCGGTAGTGTGTGTGCGGACGATGCAGATAGTTTGAAGTTGCTTGTCAGTCAAACTGATGACGAAAGAGTTAAAGTTGACTTGTATATCCAGTTGGTTCACAGTCATATGTATGATGATTTTGAAATGGCTCGCACTTATGCTGATACTGCCTACCACCTCGCTCGCGAGATAAATTATCCATTCGGAGAAGCACGAAGCATTTATTATCAAGCGCGAAATTTGGCTATTGCAAACTATTTTAATGAAGCACTGGATACACTCCCGGAAGCTATTGACATGCTCAAAAAAATATCTGGTAAGGAAAAGGAATTGGCACAGTGTTATATCTTGGCAGGATGGACTTACAAAAAATTGAGTAAACATCATACCGCGCTGATGTACTATGATAAAGGCTACAAATTGTATGAAAATTTGGAGGATGACAGGATAAAGGCAACCTTGATGCTCAATATCGGTTCAGTGCATCATGGTCTTGGAGACATAGAAACCGCAGGCAGATATTACGAAGAAACCATAGTGGTCAATGAGAAGCTCAATAATGTAAGCGGTCTGGTGTATTGTTATAATGGTCTGGGGTATATACATGAAGTAAGAAAAGAATATGAAGAGGCTTTGGCGGATTATTCAAAGGCAGGGGAATTGGCTGGGGAAGATCCGGTGTTTATCCGTATAAAATCCACTGTCCTACACAACATGGCGGTGACAAATATGAAGATGGGAGATTTGGATAAAGCCTTGGAGTACATGAAAGAGACTCGCGAAATAGATATAAACATCGGAGACGAATTGGGCTTGGCATATGTGGATATGACAACAGCAAGGATTCGTTTTATGCAATCAAAAAAAGTTGCCAGTACGTCAATATTGAGGAAGGTGCATGAGACGGCTATCAAGTTTGAAGATAAGCAACTACAAAAACAAAGTGCAGAGTATTTGTCGGAGATGTATGCAGAGCTTGGCATGTATAAAGAAGCTTTTGAGCAGCATAAATTAGCGGGTATTTTAAAGGATAGTATTTCGAGTAAAGATGTGCAATTGAAGGTAAAATCTCTGGAATCGAAGCGACAATTTGAACTTGAACAAAAGAAAGAGGAAATGGCGCAGCAAGAATTGATTTTTCAAAATTCGCTGGCATATGAGTCGAAAATCAAGCGGATTTTATTGGGCGGATTGGGAATTTTGATGTTGCTGGCTTTTGTATTATACAAGGCGTATTGGACTACTTTATCCATCAAAAAACAATTATTGGTCAAAAATCAAAACCTGAAAGAAGCCGAAGAAGTATTGGAGCAGAAGAATACGGATTTAAAAAAATACATTGAGTTAAATGTTGAATTAGAGCAGTTTGCAGGGATTGCTTCGCACGACCTCAAAGCTCCGCTCAAAACCATCGGCGGTTTTATGGGTATTTTGAAACGCAGATTTTATAATGCGGCAGAGGATAATTATAAATCGTATTTTGATATGGTAGAACGAAGTGCCAAGAGCCTTAATCTGCTGGTGGATGATTTGCTCCAATTCTCGAAAGCCAACTCACAAGCCTTGAGTATCGAACGTCTGTTGCTAAAAGATGTCGTTAATGAGGTCAAAGAAAATCTGGATTTCAGCATCTCCCAATCAAAAGGACAAATTAAGCTGGAAAATTGCAACAAACAACTCTATGCCGACCGCATAAAAATCAAACAAGTACTTCAAAATCTCATCAGCAATGCCCTTAAATTTAGAGATACCGAACGCAATCCCATTATTGAAGTGCGTTCATGGGAAGACGAAAGTCATATTTTTGTATCAGTCAAGGATAATGGCATCGGGATTTCAGAAGAACATTTCGACAAGGTGTTTGAGAAATTTTCCCGCATAAAAACCGAGCAAGAATTTGAAGGAACAGGACTCGGTTTGTCCATTTGCGCGAAATATGTCAAAAAACATGAAGGCGATATTTGGATTGAACGCAATGAGGGGCATGGCGTGGCATTCACGTTTAGTATTAGCAAATCACTTTGTGAAGCGCAAGAGGTGAGTCGCCCGATGATTGCGGCACAGAAGGCTTGTGCTTAAAAAGCTGATAATTAAGATTTTAAATTACTTTTCGTGTTACTCCGTTAATCGTAAAAAATAGAAATCCTGCATCTTTTGCGATGACAATTTTCTCAAAAGCAGCGTTTGCGGCTGTGAGGTCGATTTCGTACACACTTTCGTAAGTGACACCTTCAAATTCGTAGTCGTTGATAGAATTGATATTTTGCTGACTATTACCTTCGAGCATACATTCTCCGGTACTAATTATATTAAAGACAGGAGACGGCGGAAAAGAGATAAAAACCATATTGCATGTTTCCGCACCGTCATAATTCAAAGCAACACCAACTACCATATTTTCTGAATCTATACACAATCCGTCGCCCGCATATTGAACATCCTTAGAGTATGAATCTACGCTAAGCGTATCTCTATTCCCCAATGAATCTGCAAAGAAAACTAAATCGCCCACATTATAAGGAAGGAAATCCAAGTCTTCATTCCTCTCGTATCTAATGCCGTTGAGACATGTCTCAACATCGTCATCACAAGAAATTATTATCACTAATAAAAATATAAAAGGTAGCAGCTTATTCATGTGGATTTTATTTTCGCAATTATGAAATAAAATGATTGATAATGAATTTATTACGAAATAAAGATGTGAAATATTGTGGAGAAATCAAGCTTCCTCTTCGCCATTCTCCTCCCACTCCTTCAAATCACGATTTACCGCGATAGCTGCATTTAATTCAAAACCAATCAAGAGAATCAATGAATTGAGATTAAGCCACATCATCACGACAATCAACGTACCGAGCGAGCCATAAACCTGATTATACCTGCCAAATTCATTCACAAAAAAAGAAAAACCTACGGAAGTGAGTATGCATAAAATGGTAGCCACCGTAGCCCCCGGCGAGATAAACGGCAACTTACGCCGCGTAGAAACCCCAAAACGGTAAATCATCGAAATAGCTGTATAAAACAACAGTAAAATCACCAACCAACGAAGTGCCGTCACCGCGATATAATCAAACCTATCAGCACTAATCAATTCCAAACCATAGTGAATGATTTTCCCACCAAAAACCACCAATACAAACGAAGCCACCAACAGCACAAATAAGACGATTAATATCTCAAAAGCTGCCAATCGCTGCCGCACCACACTACGCCGTATAAAGGTCGAATGATGGCTTTTTTCAAAAGTGTGCATCATACTATAAACTCCTGATGCTGAGAACCATATCGCCAAAATAAAACCCAAAGACAGCACCCCGCTACGAGGAATATTTACAAGGTCAGAAACGGTTTCTTCAAAAAGGCTGTATGCGTTTGCCGGCAGGAGGTCTTCGATAAAATAGAGGATCGCTGAATCAAGATTGGGAATAGGAATATAAGGCAATAACGAAAACAAAAAAATAATCGACGGAAAGAGTGCCAACATAAAACTAAAGGCAATCGACCGCGAACGCATAGGGAGTTTGCTGCGGCGTATTTCGTTGTAAATGAAGGTACTAATGTCGTAAATCGGAATACCGTCAAAGCCGGGTAAGGTGGTTGTCTTCGTCCATTCGGTCAGCCATTTAAACAAAGGCTGTTCCGTTATAAAATCGACGATATGTTCAAACCATTTTTTTGTCACGATACACTGTAATGACTGCTTTAGCTGTCAAGTGAAATTGGTGTTTTGTTTTCGTAAAAAACTGTTTTTGAATTAATTAAAAATTAAAACAAAATACAATTGACAGCTAAAGCAGTCATTACGAAAAATGCGGTCGCAATACCTCCAAAAGTGACTCTGGCGCGTGCGATGTTTTCATCGTTTTGGCATCCACAAATGCGAGTCTGACTTCTCCGGCATTAGCGAGTTTCCCATTTTCCAACAATACTTCCATATGAAAAGTTACGGATTTGGCAGGCAATTTTTTCACCGTCGTCCGTATCGTAATCAACTCATCGTACTGTGGCGCACGCAAAAAACGTATCCGAATAGATGCCACCGGACACATCACTCCTTCGTCCTCCAGTCGCTTGTACGGAAAACCTACCGAGCGCAAAAACTCCGCCCGTCCAATCTCATAATAACGCGGATAATGCCCGTAATAAACGTAGCCCATCTGATCAACATCGGCATAACGGACGCGGATTTGGTGTTCGTGAGACATCATAATGATACAATGCTTAAATGATGAAATGAAATAATTAGTCCACAGTTAGTCAGTCCGCAGTCCACCGCTAAAACGCGAGTCCGTTTCACGTTTTAGCGGCGGACTGCGGACTGATTAGCTGCGGACAATATTTTTCTAAAATATTCAATTGATTTTAATAAACGACTCCCATACCATGAAAACATTTCCCCATCTACAATCATTACCTTAGCATCGGGGCAAGCCGCTTGAAATTCTTCTATATGTTTGATTTTGAAGGGGTAGGGTTCGGAAGAAAGCAGAATGACTTCGGGTTGTAATGACTGCAATTCTTCTAAATTAGTGGTGGGATAACGCGATTTTTCTTCATACACATTCGTGAAACCCGCCACGCGCATCATCTCGTCTATAAAGGTGTTTTTTGCAGCGACCATGTATGGTTTTTTCCAAATAAAATACGCTGCGCGTTTTGTTTGTGTGTAAATGTTTTTTTGAAAACTATCTTGTAAACGATGGATTAAATTGGTCGCTTCGGTTTCTTTTTGAACGAGTTGCCCGACCATTTGTATCATTTGCAGCGCATCCTCGAGCGTCACTATATCGCTCATCCAAACAGGGTATTGAGCAGCGAGTTGTTCGATTTGAGATTGTTCGTTTTCTTCTTTATTGCCGATGATAAGGTCGGGATGGAGCGCGGCGATTTTATCGAAGTGAAATTGTTTGGTACCGCCTATTTTTACCTTCTCTTTTACTTTTTCTTTTGGGTGAATGCAAAATTTCGTCACGCCCACCACTTCCTCATCTAAGCCCAAATCGAATAGGAGTTCTGTTTGGGAAGGGACGAGGGAGATGATGCGTTTTGGGTGTGTTGATACTTGTATCTGTCTGTTCATTTGGTCATGTGTTATATTAAAATACATTGCAATGAACAAAATTTATACATAAAATGTGACACCATTTATCGACAACATTATAGTTTCCACAAATTCATATACTATTACAACATAATTATACCTGATTAATTTTCAAAAAAAAATAAGAATCTCTGAATTTACTGCTAATGTCTAAAGTAGACCAGATTATAATGTTTTATGTGACACCTAAAATGTGTTTCCAGAATAAAATTTTACAAAAAATAAGTGACGCAATATATCTGTTGTTTGTCAGAAGTGTAAATAAAATAGATTCAAAGCTGAAAAAGCTACTTCCAAAGCAGATACTCGGTTTTAAATAAATCTATATTACATCTAATTAACTTACTTA
>JAHDEO010000097.1 GCA_020628725.1 Saprospiraceae bacterium | reverse complement strand
TAAGGCTAACTACAACGTAGTCAGCCTCTTAATAATTTACAGGGATACCCTAATTTCGCAGAAGCGGTGGGTTTTAACCCGCCGTGTATCAAGTTTTCGCCAGCTAAAGCAGCCGATACTGGGTCAAAACCGCCCCAAACTCTCCCGAAACACCTCCAAATCCAACAATCGCTCAAAATCCTCCGCCAGTAATCGCCCCAATTCCTTCGCTTTTAGCCACACTTCAATGCGCTTATCCGTATCATTCATGTAGGTATAAAAATCTTTTGTTTCGGTCAATTTTTGATTAGGCAAAAGGCGCACAAATTCATCCGAAGGATAGAGTAGGAGCGTATTGTGATGATGTTTCGAGTAGCGAAAACGGGTATATTTATCAAACCATCCCTGCTTGATATAGCTGAAAAAATGTGGTTGAAAGACCACTTCGTCTGTCCGATATTTCAAATCCAAATGATAATCCACAATCCCTCCGTCCCAACAGTCCACACCATCAATACGTACCGGATTCATAATCATGGGAATCGCGCCGCTTGCTTGTAGGGCGGGGAGTAGATTTTCGTCATTCAAAGGTAAATGCTGTGCGGTGATACCATCATCATTTAGTATGGAATTGGCATTGGAATAGGTGACACGCTGAATGAGTCGATTGGTACTTTTTCTGTGGAGAATCTGTCGAATGGCGATATGTAGAAATTTTCTTTTAAGTTGACTTTCAGACATTTTCAAAGCCTCAAAAGATGTGCTTGTCACGCCTATGTGCAGTCGGCGATTTGTTGGATTTAGGATGGCTTGATGTTCGTCGTTGAGTGTTTCTTTCACAATTTTGTGGCAACCTGCCGATACTTCCGACCACGACGGATTAATCGAATATCGCTGATTAATATACACTTCGGCCAATCGGTCTAAGGCTTCCACAGGCTTGGGTAGCACATACGCTAATGACCGCCAAGCCCCTATCGACGTACCATAAAAATCAATCGTTTGCTTATGATTTTTGAGGAAATGCTGCATCAAATATTTGTCGAGATGATACAGCGGAATCCACTTTGGACCGCCTGCCGCGCCTGCAAATACCCTAACATCTTCGACACGTAAGCCTCTGTCCATGAGGCGTTCATAGATATTTTTTCCGGCTTTGATGTGTAAATATTTAGTTTTCATAGTAACACGGTCTGTAGACCGTGATTTATTTTTTGCGTAGCAAAAAATGGGTGCGGTCTACAGACCGCGCTACATTACGCTACTCTAATACAACAAACCCAACAGCCAAATCGGAATTTTATTACCCGTTTTAAAATCCCAATTATCGGCGATGACGTAGGCATTGTCTAATTTTGCAATTTGTTTTCCTTTTTTCGATTGACCGCCGATTTCAAATACATATTTTTCATCTACCAATACGTCTCCACCTTTTTCGGCATAATGAATATCATGTACGGCTTTGAGTTGATTAATGACAAAAGTTTCGCGTACCATACCGATGTCATTATTTTGGGGTGCAATGGCGTAGAGTAAATTGGGGTTTTCCAAATATATTTTATCGGGTTTTTGCATCAATGTAATACCCTTTCTCGGACTTCGTAGGAGCGTCAACATATCAGCATTTTGTAGATTATAAATGTATTGTATAAGTGTATTCCTGTCAATGTCAATACGTTCACTCATTTTTTGAATGTTGGGTTTAAACGGTGGAGAAGTTGCAACTGCCATTAATAATTGATAAATCCGCCGAATTTTTCTCACATCAATATTATGTAATTGTAAAAAATCCGATTCAATCACCACACGTATAATCGCATCCACGCGGTCTGTGTACCAGTCTTTCCCTTCTACAAAAAATGGGTAATAACCTTGCTGTAAGTACTCCCGAAAATGGGGATAGGGCTTGAAATCTGCGCCCGTAGATTGGATAATTTCATTAGCATTTTCCAAAATGTCTGCAAGCGAATATGTCGGAATTTTAATTTGATATTTTAATGCCAAAAATTGCCGAAATGACAAGCCTTGCATCGGAAAAATAATCGCCCGACGACTCAAATCCGCCTTGCTTTTTTGAATATCCAACATTGACGAACCTGTAAAAAATACTTGCATGTCGGGGTAGGTATCATAGATGTTTTTCACCTCAATCGCCCAATTCGGATATTTATGCACCTCATCCAAATACAGATACAAACCACCTTCACGGTAGAATTGTTCCGTTACATCCACCAACTTATTTTCGGTAAAATACAGGTCATCCAACGACAGGTAAATCGCCTTTTCACTGAACCCGTGTGTAGTTTTTAGATGCTGTAAAAATAAGGTAGTTTTACCAATACCCCGCGCTCCTTTTACGCCCATTAAACGCACGTTCCAATCGAACTTTTCAAACTCATCCCGCTTGAAATCCATTGAAACCCGTTCAATTTTTTGATTGGAACGTAGGCGTAATTTTTCCATTTTGCTTAATCTGTTAATAACTTTTTAGTGAAAAACGCTGAATGCATTAAGCAAAAATAAGATTTTTTATTAAAAAATGCACGTAGCACGGTCTGTAGACCGTGTTTTATTTTTTGCGTAGCAAAAAATGGCTGCGGTCTGCAGACCGCGCTACATGACTACTTTAGCCCAAACTAATCACCTCCGCAAAAACCCCCGCAGCCGTCACCTCCGCACCTGCGCCCGGACCGCGCACGACCAACGGACGCTCACGATACCGCGCTGTTGTAAATACAATCATATTATCACTACCGGAGAGGGAATAAAAGGGATGATTTTCGTCCACCACTTGCAGACTGACGCTTGCCTTACCATTTTCCAATTTGGCGATAAAGCGGAGGACACCATTTTGCTTGGCGGCTTTGTCGAGCAGTTCATTGAAGTGTGGGTCGGCTTTTTCTAATGCTTTGAAGAATTGCGGGACGGTCTTGGCATCTACGCAAGGTTTGGGGAGGATATTTTCGACTTTTATGTTTTTGGATTCCATCTTAAGTCCTGTCTCGCGGGCGAGTATGAGGATTTTACGACGGACATCTGCACCCGACAAATCTTCGCGCGGGTCGGGTTCGGTATAGCCGAGCGATTGTGCGGCTTTGACCACGTCGCTGAAAGGTTTATCGGCTACAAAATTATTGAAAATATACGATAATGAACCCGACAGCACACCTTCGATTTTCAGGATTTCATCGCCCGAATTAATCAAATCGCTCAATGTCTTAATCACTGGCAAGCCTGCGCCCACATTGGTTTCGTACATAAATCGGACGCCTCGTTTTCGTGCCAATTCTTTTAAATTGACATAATCTTTATAGGCGGATGAAGTCGCAATTTTATTCGGTGTGATGACGGAAATACTCGCGTCCAAAATTTCTTCGTATTGTTTCGGAACGTTTTTATCTGCCGTATTATCCAAAAAAATACTGTTGCGTAAATTGAGCGATTTCATGGTATCTACATAACGGCTGATACTCATTTTTTCGCCTTTTCTATCCAGATATTTTTTCCAATTCACCAAATCAATACCGTTCTCGTCAAAATACATTTTGGTACTATTCGCCAAGCCCACTACGCGAATTTCGAGTCCGCGTTTTTCCTTCAAATATGCCGCCTGATTGTTGATTTGTTCGATTAATGTACCACCAATCAAGCCGACACCTACGATAAACAAATGCAGTGTCTTGGTATCCGACAAAAAGAAGGCTTCATGGACGGCATTGAGGGCTTTTATCTCATCTTCCTTGCTCACTATCGCCGAAATATTGAACTCCGATGAGCCTTGCGCGATGGCTACGATATTGACACCGTTCACGCCAAGCGCATTAAAAACTTGCCCCGAAATTCCGGGGCGTGAACACATATTTTCTCCGATAATAGCAATTGCAGAAAGATTGGTTTCAGCACTTGGCGTTTCTATCAATCCGGCTTGTATTTCGTATTTAAATTCGCTTTTAATCGAACTAATCGCACGACGCGCATCGCTTGGGGCTATCGCAAATGTAATCGAATATTCAGACGAGCCTTGTGTGATAAGGATAATGTTTATTTCCTTTGCTGCCAATGCATTGAACAACCTCGCAGCGGTTCCTTTTACACCAATCATACCACTACCTTGTAGCGTAATCAGTGCAACATTGGATACTGATGTGACGCCTTTAATCGGATTGTCGTCGGTGCCGGATTCTTCGCCTACGAGCGTACCTGCGAAGTCGGGATTGAAGGTGTTTTTGATGCGTATCGGGATTTTTTTGTGCAGGGCGGGTTGTATTGTCGGAGGGTGGATGACTTTTGCGCCGAAGTGGGTCATTTCCATCGCTTCGGAATAGGTCATTTTATCTATCGAAAAAGCGGCGGGAACTTTGCGCGGGTCGGCGGTCATCACGCCGTCCACGTCTGTCCAGATTTCGATTTCTTTGGCATCCAATGCCGCCGCAAATATCGCACAAGTGTAATCCGAACCGCCACGCCCCAGCGTCGTCGTAATCCCCTCGTCGGTAGAACCGATAAAGCCCGTGATGACTTGCAGGGATTTCTTTTTCTTGAAATATTCGGCGATGTTGTCGGTCGTTTGTGCGAAATCAACTTTGGCTGCACCGAACTCGTCGTTGGTTTTGACCACGCGGCGAGCGTCGAGATATTCGGCTAGTAAGCCGTTCTCTGTCAGTGCATTAGCCAAGATAAATGCTGAATTGCGCTCTCCAAAACTCAGCAAATAATCCATCGTGCGCTTGGAGACATCCTTGACGAGAAAGACGCCTTTGAGCAAATTGGACATCTCCTTGAAGGACACCTTGAGGGCATTATTTACGCCGTCGAGCCGGTCTTCGTCTTGAATGAGCGACTTGACGGCTTGCTTGTGTCGTCTTTTAAATTCTTTTAATTTGTCCTTGTATGCCTCATCGCCCGCTTGCGCGAGTTCGGTCATTTCGATGATGAGGTCGGTGGTACCCGTCACGCCCGTCATGCGCCCCAATGCCGAGACGACGACCGCAAATTTGCGCCGCTTCTTTTTGTAGGTTTTTAATATCTCTACCACTCCCTGAATGCGCTCCGCCGTAGCTACGGACGAGCCTCCGAATTTTAGTATTTTCATTTGTTCAACTTTGTTGAAGTCGGCGGTTTTTCTGTCCGCTGTCCGCCGCTATTACGTGACGTACAGGCAACTTCAGTCGCCATGTGTTTGGTGACATGGCGATTGAAATCGCCTGTACGGTGGACTGCTGACGGATAAACCGCCGACTTATTAATCAGGCGAAGGGCAAAGATAGGGAATTGAAAAATGGAAAATATATCAAGTCTGTATTGATTTCACTACTTCTTTTTTAATTTCACAAAATTCCCCATATCATTCCCTCCAAAATTCGTATTTTTGCCCACTCATTTCTAAAATTGAATCACACTATGCACACCACCGATATACTACAAAATATCCGCGAAGCCACCGAAAAGATACGCGAAAACCGCCTTGCCGATGCTGCCGAATGGAAATTAGCCGAACACATATTGGGGAATGAAGGTGGTGTCATCCTCTCCCTTTCGCCTTTCCGTTACGAATTTCAGATTAGTGATGAAGATACATCGAAAGATATTACGCTTTCATTTGACAGCAATAATGTGAGTGCAACATCGGGGAGAAAGAATTTGGATTGGGACAGATACAGCCTCGCGGCTTTGCTATTATTGCAAGATAAATTTGAAGATTTTGAAATTTCGACGAGTGACGAAAACCGCCTCTACACCCGCGAGGGCATGATAAAGCGCGTCATGGACGAGCGACGTGCCAAAGCCGATACCACCGAGTACCGCATCGAATGGGCAGACAATCTTTACGGCGAACACCTTCTCACCAACGAACGCGGTGTACAGTACCGCATTACCCTCCGAGATTTCGACAACGAAACAGGTTACATTGACAGCCCCGACCTCAAAACCAACAAATTAGGCACGACCAAACACATCATGCACGCTTTCCAACAATTGAAAGATGATGCTGATTTGAAGGCTTCGCTCAAAGACGAATATCCCTTTGTCGAGATTTACCTTGATCCGCTCAACGACTATCAAATCACTTGGCATTACCCACATGAAATGCCGGATTATGTGGAGGAGTTTTTGGGGAAATATTTTGGTACGAAAAAAGTATTGCCCGAAGGGAAAACCACTGATATTCTGCGGTTTATACAAGTCGCGCAGCAATATCCCGAAATAAAAATCCGCCCCGAAGTCATGGAAAAAATCGAGCGCAGATATAACCGCCAAATGCTTGAAAGAATCCGTGAAACCGAAGAAATTGACCTCACTTGTATCAAGGCAGACTTGTTCCCTTATCAAAAAGAAGGTGTAGAATTTGGTGTGTTCAAAGAAGGCGCGATTATCGCCGATGATATGGGTTTGGGGAAAACTTTACAGGCGATTTCGATTGCGATTTTGAAGAAAAAAATATTTGGATTTGAGCGTACCTTGGTCATTTGTCCGGCTTCGTTGAAGTCGCAGTGGAAGAAGGAAATTGAGAAATTTTCGGACGAAAAAGCTATCGTTGTAGAAGGAAATAAGGAAGCCCGGCAAGCGATTTATGCACAAAAAGAGGCTTATTTTATCATCACCAATTACGAATCTGTGATGCGCGATTTCAAGACGATTAATAAGACTCCGGCGGATTTTGTGATTCTTGATGAAGCGCAACGTATCAAAAATTACGAAACCAAAACCGCCGCCGCTATCAAGCAATTAGACCGCCGACACGCCCTTGTCATCACGGGCACGCCGATTGAAAATAAGCTGATTGATCTATTCTCGATTGTGCAATTTCTTGACCCGTATTTGCTCGCGCCACTCTGGGAATTTTCTTATCAACATTGTTATTTTGACCCGAAATCTAAAAACCGGATTACGGGTTATTATAATTTAAATTCGCTTAAAAAGCGCATGGCTCCCATGCTCCTGCGCCGCGAGAAACGGCAGGTTATCAAGCAATTGCCCAACATCCAACAAGTGGATGTTCCGGTGTCTATGCATCCTGAACAAGAATATCATCATTCATCATATAGCTATCAAATTGCGCGTATTTTAGGTAAAAAATTCAAAACGCCTTACGATATGCAGCGTCTGATGCTCTTGTTGGTCAAGATGCGAATGGTGTGCGATTCGACGTATTTGGTAGATGATAATACGAATATTTCGCCCAAATTAGTCGAACTCAAACACATCCTTCTGGAAAAACTGGACATGCTCAATAACAAGCGCAAAGTCATTATTTTTTCTGAATGGGTGAAAATGAATAATTTGATTGGTGAATTGCTGCGCGAATTGGATTTGGGTTATACCGAATTAAACGGAAAAGTTCCGGTCAAAAAACGACAAGCACTTTTCGAAAAATTTGAAAGTGATGAGGATTGCCGCATCTTCCTTTCTACAGAAGCAGGTGGCGCAGGTCTTAACCTTCAAATGGCAGATACGGTCATCAATTTTGAACTTCCGTGGAATCCGGCGAAGAAAAATCAGCGCATTGGGCGCATTGACCGTTTGGGACAAAAAAATGAGAAATTGACTGTTCTGAACCTCATCACACGCGGGTCGATTGAGATGAAAATTGCCTCCGGTCTTATCCTCAAACAAAACCTCTTTGAAGGCGTACTTGACCCTGAAAACGAGCAAGATGTAGTCGATTTTTCGAGCAAAGGCAGGTCGCAATTTTTACAGCAAATGGAGGACATCATTGATGCTCTCAATAAGCCCGAAGAAGAATACGAATTTGTACAACCGGACGAAAATCTCGACATCCCCGCCGGACGCGCCTCCGAAGCCGACCAACTTCCCGACATCGCCGAAGAACAGGAAAAAGAGCCTCAACCACAAGCACAAACCGCAGGTGGCAGCCACGCCAACGGCAGTCCTTCGAGCAACGGACACAGCAATCCAAAACTCGCCGAAATGGAACAGGTGATGCAACAAGGTATGGGCTTTTTGGCAGGATTGTACAAGATGTCCACCGGAAATGATATGGGGGCGGATAGTCAAAGTATCAACATTGACCCCGATACGGGCGAGGTGGTGATGCGGTTTAAATTGCCAGTGTAAAATGCTACAATGCGTCAATGCGATAATGCTACAATGTTGTCATCGTATTGACGCATTTCTCTACGTTGATTTTGTTATTTAATTTTTAGCGAATTTTGTAACACCTCCAATTCCTCCCGCGTCAAATCGCGCCATTTCCCCACTGCAATATCATCCAGATGAATATGCATAATACGAATGCGCTTTAAAGTTAAAACTTTATAGCCGAGATACTCACACATACGGCGAATTTGCCGATTAAGCCCTTGTGTAAGGGTGATACGAAAGAGCGTTTTGCTGAGTTTTTCGATTTCACAGGGTTCGGTTATGGTATCGAGTATGGGGATGCCTGCGCTCATTTTTTCGATGAATTTTTTGTTAATTGGTCTATCTACTTTTACGATATATTCCTTTTCGTGTCGATTTTCTTTCCGTAGAATTTTATTGACAATATCGCCGTCATTCGTCAGTAGAATCAATCCTGATGAGGCTTTATCCAAGCGTCCGATTGGGAAAATACGTTGTGGATGATTCACAAAATTAATGATATTGTCTCGGTGTCGCACATCTGTCGTGCAGGTGATACCTGGTGGTTTGTTGAGGGCGATATAGACTTGTTTAGGCTTGGTTTTGAGCGGTTTATTGTCAATCATTACTTGGTCGCCGTCTTCTACGCGATTGCCTTTTTTAGCGATAGTACCGTTGATTTTTACTCGTCCGGCTTCGATGAGTTTGTCGGCTTCGCGGCGCGAGCAAATGCCCGTACTGCTGATATATTTATTTAAACTGACTGACAATTAATGAGTGAATTTTGAATGAGCGAATGAGTGAATATTTTTAATGCGACAATGCTGTAATGCCTCAATGCTACAATATTAATGAATGTGCTGAACTTGCGCTTGAACTTGCTAATTTCTCGTCAATCGCGTACTATCTAATTTCACCAATACCGCAATCATAATTGTAAAAGACAGTAAGGACGACCCACCATAACTAATCAGCGGCAATGGAATCCCTATAATTGGCATTACGCCCATCGTCATACCGATATTTACAAAGAAATGAAAAAATAGAATACTCGCCAGCCCATAGGCGTAATATCGTGTAAAGTATTCGCGTTGACGTTCTGCCAAAAAAGTAATACGAATGATAAGGGCAATATAAAGCAAAATCAGCGTAGCTGTTCCGAAAAAACCTTGTTCTTCACCAACAGTACAAAAAATAAAATCAGTCGATTGTTCCGGTACGTATTTGAGTGCAGTGATTTGCCCTTCGCGGAAGCCGCGTCCGGTGAGGCGTCCTGCGCTAATGGCGGTTTTGGATTTGTCAAGATTGTAGGCAGCACCGAGTGGGTCGGATTTGGAGGGTTGCAGCCAGACATTGATACGGTCTTGTTGGTGAGGTTCGAGGAAGTTGTTGAAAGCATAATTGACCGAGAGCGAATAGGCTATCGAAGCTACCAAAACGATACTGATTAAACCCGCGAGTTGCCCTTGCCGACCCTGCCACGCGAGCGTCGTCAGTAGGACAAGTGCCACACCATCCAACGCCAATACGTACTCCGTCATATCGTACTGAAACCCCAGAACGGTAATCGTCGTCAACACCGTGAAACCGAGTAACCACCAAACTTGTCGCGTTTTCATATTGCCGATATAGACGATGCTAAAAAATAGTAGCAAAATCGCCAATATCGTCAAGGGTTTGAATACCAAAGCAATCACAGACAATACCGCTACAATCGTACCCAACATATACAAAATCGCCGGCATCCCCGCCCGAAATAAGACTAAAAACAAAGCCGCAAATACCAATGCCGACCCTGCATCGCCCTGAATGATAATCAAAGCCATCGGGAGGAGAATGATACCGAGTGCGCTGAGGCGGTGTTTCATTTCTTTGGCTATATTGATATTGAGTGTGCTCAAGTAAGCTGCGAGTGCAAGACAGGTAGCGAATTTGGCAATTTCAGAGGGCTGAAAGCGTCCAATCCCAAAGGGCAACTCAAACCAAGATCGTGCTCCGGCAATCTCCCTTCCAAAGATGAAAACTAATATCAGCAGCAAGACCGAAATTCCATAAATTGGATAAGCAAACACCTTATAAAACCGCGCATCGGTAATAAACGCCGCCAATCCTGCCGTCAACGAAATTCCAATCCAAATCAGGTGCGTCCCATGTTTTGCACTGAAATCAAACATCTTCGGCGTATCCACATAACCCACTGCATATACCATCAAAAACCCCACAACGACCAAGCCCAAATACAGAAAAACTGTAAGCCAATCCGTCTCCCGCGATGTAGTCCCTCGTCTGCTCATTTAACGTGATTATCAAAATTGGACACAAAAATAGCAGGCATTTTCAAAATGCCTGCTATTTAGACGTTAATGATTGCTAAAAAAAACAAATTTTTTTAAAATCACTTGCGCATGGTGGTTCTCCTTCAGGAGTAAGAGGTGCGCGAAAGCACTATTCTACAGTTAAATAAGGCTTCAATTTCTCAAATAACTCACCCGAAATCGCCCTCACTTTTTTCAAATCATCCACTGCCGAAAATGCGCCATGGTTATCACGATAAGCGATGATAGTTTTGGCTTTTTTCCAATCAATGTATGGATGTTTTTTGAGGTCATCTTGATTGGAGGTGTTGAGATTGATTTGTTGGATAGGATAGGAGTCGAGTTGGAGTTGTGGGCGGATATTTTGAAACGTGCTATCTGCCAAACCATATACCTCGCTCACTTGATTAATGGAATGAAAACCGCCGAGCGCATTGCGATATTTGACAATACGCTCAGAGTATTTCGGACCGATACCATATAGCTTTTGCCAGTCTTCTGGTGTAGCAGAATTGATGTTGATATTGACATAAACGGGCTTGGGTTTCGGCTTTTCAATTACCTGTGTAATCGGCTCGTTTTTAGGGATTTTTTCCACTTCAACGGGGATGATGCTGATATAAGGTTCAAGTCGAATGTAATCTTCTGTTTCGAGTGAATATATTTTTTGCAGGTCTTCTTTTTGTCGAAATTGAGCACCACTTTCCCGATAATTGATGATGTTATTTGCTACTTTTTTGCTCACACCCAATTTCATCAATTCGCCGAATGTCGCAGTGTTTGGGTCGAATGGAAAATAAACGATTTCGCGTTCTTTTTCGATGATAGGTGTTTCGTTTTTCGATTCAAATGCCACTTTTTCCGCTTTCGGCGTAGCCGGAATATCTACGTAATTTCTCAACCGCTCATAATCAGATTCCTGCAAACCATATACTTTTTTGAGGTCTTCTTTTTTGTAGAATTTACCACCTTTTTCACGGAAATTAATGAGGATATTTGCCGTTTTACCGGATAAGCCGAGCGTGGTCAATTCCTGATAAGTTGCAGTATTTGGATTAAAGGGAAACAAACGCGTTTTGCGTTTTCCACTCGCTGTTTTTTCCTTCTTTTTGTAATAGGATGACGAATAATTTTTATTGGAATTTCTCTTATAATTATCATCCGAATCCTTGTAATAATTACGCGAATTATAAGCATACGAATCACCCTTTTCAGGTGGCTCATATGAATCATAAAAGGCTTCTACCTCCGCTTTAAATTCAGTGAAGTCTGTAGGTTCTTCATTTGACATAAAATAAATGTAAACGTGCGGAAAAAAGAAGGTGAGAACGATAAGCACAGACAGCGCAATAACCCCGTTTCGTTCAGAACGAGTGAAGTGCAATTGGTCTTTCCAAGCATCCATTTTGGGCAAGGTTTTAAGGAACATTCAGAAGCGTTCGTTCAAATGGCGAAAATGATTTCTTGAACGTTCCTATGGGTAAAAGAATATCAGATGTGTTGATATATTGTTCACAAGGTCATGATGGTGAGTGCTTAGAGAGATTTCAAATGTAAATTATTTTTCGGGGCTCTCCAAATTTTTCGAGAATTTTCTTATATAAAAAAATGAAAAGTGTGGATTTGTATCATTTAGCATAGCACAGATGCCCGAAAAAACGTATTTTTGTACACTTTTTTACTAAAATTAAGTCAGAAGCGAATTTAAACTTCGACTTTCCCGATAATTATCGGGATAAACTTAAATTTTCATGCGGTTTGGCGTAGTTGTTTTTCCCGGTTCTAATTGTGATAGTGACATGGTGCATGTCATAGGCGAAGTCATGGGACAATCTGTGGTTGAGTTGTGGCATAAAGAAACCGAATTGTCGGGCTTTGGCGAGGGAGATTGTATCGTATTGCCGGGTGGTTTTTCTTATGGTGATTATCTGCGGAGTGGTGCGATAGCGAGTCATTCTCCTATTATGAAATCCGTTATTGAATTTGCTAATAATGGCGGTTATGTGTTGGGCATTTGTAATGGTTTTCAAATATTATGCGAATCAGGTTTGCTGCCGGGTGCATTATTACGCAATGAAAATCAGCGTTTTATTTGCAAAAATATTTATTTAAAAACCAATACACGAAACACCCACCTCACTCGTCGCGTTAATACAGATAAAGCCCTCAAAATTCCGATAGCACATGCCGAAGGACGCTATCACGCCGACGCCACTACCCTTCAATCACTCAAAGAAAATGACCAAATCCTATTTCAATATTGCGACGAAAATGGTACAGTCACCTCAGCCGCCAATCCAAACGGTTCGCTCGAAAACATCGCAGGTATCTGCAACGCCAATCGCAATGTATTTGGCATGATGCCTCACCCTGAACGCGCTTCCGAAATTGTACTTGGCAATACCGATGGACGCGCCCTTTTTGAATCACTGATTGAAAATGTTGCTGTCGCTTGACCGACCTTTAGGATTTGTTTGTGAAACGATTAACTTTTTATTAACCGAGATTGAGGTAGGGAGATTGTATCTTTGCCTGTATTAAAATTAAATCATGGATGATATATGATGATTAACAAACGTTCATATTCATCATTTATCATTCATAATTAGATAGAGAAATGAAACAAACACTACTTTTAATTAGCTTCACACTAATCACCACACTCACTCAAGCCCAAATTGTAGAACCTGTCAAATGGACATTCGACACCGAAAAAGTGGATGCAAATACAGTAGCTGTTACATTCACAGCGAATGTAGATGAAGGTTGGTATGTCTATGCCCAAGACATTGGCGACGGCGGACCGATTCCCACTGAATTTACTTTTGAAACATTAAAAGGCTGTAAAACTTCCGGTAAAGTACAAGAAGTCGGTAAAGCCATCGAAAAATATGACGGTATGTTTGATATGGATTTGAAATACTATAAAAAACAAGTTCAATTCAAACAGCTCATTACCCATGAAGGCAAAGGCGGAGTCGTAGCAGGTTACTTTACTTTTATGACCTGCAATGGCGAAAAATGCCTCCCCCCGACAGACGTAGATTTTAAATTTGAATTATAAAACGGTTGACGGTTGATGGTTGACGGTTGACGGTAAGCAGGTTAGTTCTGTTCGCCCGTCCACCGTCCACCGTCCACCGTCCACCTCAATTTCTATAATGAGACACATACTACTTTTGATGCTGGTATTGGGCTTTGCCCAAATATCTTTCGCGCAGCAATATGACCCTGTAGATTGGTCATTTGAAGCCAAAGCGGTTTCGGGTGACGAGTACGATTTAGTTTACAAAGCCAAAATAGATAAAGGTTGGTACGTTTATTCGCAATACTTACCAAGTGATGAGGGACCGGTAGCAACGAGCGTCGAATATGAAGGTGAAAAAGCCTTTACAACTTCCGGTAAATCTACCGAAGCGGGCGATAAAAAATCAGGTTACGATGCCATGTTTGATATGGATGTCGTCAAGTTTAAAAAAGACTACACCATCACACAGCGTATTAAGGTGACAGATGCAAGCAAGCCTGTCACAGGCTACCTCACATTTATGACCTGTAATGATAAAATGTGTTTGCCGCCTACGGATGTTGATTTTTCGATAAAATTACCTGCCGGAAGCGCGCCTAAAGCAGAAGAAAAACCTGCTACGACAGTTACAACTACGCCTGCACCCGAGCCAACACCACCAAAGACCACCACAACTATAACCACACCGACACCTGCTCCTGTAACAACACAACCTACGACTACAATAACGACACCCCAAACGACCACTACAAATGTAGCGACAGGTCGTGACCTGTCTGCCGAAGCAGAGAAAAAAGCAGCCGTTCAAAAGGAAATCGACGCAGAATATGCCAAACGCAAAGCTGCTGCTGATAATGCACGAAAAGAGGCACAAGAACAAGCACGCAAGCAACGCGAAAAACAAGAAGCTGCTGCCAAATCTGCCCAAGAAAAAATAGCAAAAGAAAAGGCAGATATGAAAAAAGCTGTCGAAAATGCTATTGATAAAGCTGATGGCGGTGGAACGGCATTGCTTGATTTAGGAATTGATAATGCAGCCAATGATGGTATTTTGCAGCCTGTGAAATGGGGATTTGGTAGCAAAAAATTAGCTAACGGTGAATACGAACTTATTTTCTCATCAAAGGTAGATAAAGGTTGGTACGTCTATTCACAATACTTAGAAAGTGATGAAGGACCGGTGGCTACAACGATTGAATATGATGATGCAAAGGCATTTACTGCTGTAGGTAAATCTGTAGAAACAGGCGACAAACGCAGTGGTTATGATGCGATGTTTGATATGGAAGTCACCAAATTCAAAGGCGATTTCACCATCACACAAAAAATAAAGACGTCGAACCCGAATCAACCAATTGCAGGTTATCTGACCTTCATGACTTGTGATGATAGCAAGTGCCTTCCTCCGGAAGATATAGATTTCGTCATTATTCCGGCAGAGGAAAAAGCCATTGCTTTCGCAGCAAATACAGGAACTCCGAAAGGAAAACAAGCCAGTTTAAAAGAACCAGTCAATGCTTGCATCGAAAAGCAAACGCTCGGCAGTTTATGGAAAATTTTCCTTTTGGGTATGATAGGTGGATTTATCGCTATATTGACGCCTTGCGTATTTCCTATGATACCACTGACAGTAGGTTATTTTACTAAAGGAAAAGTCAGTAAAGCGAAAGGTGTTACCAATGCAATTATTTTTGGCTTGTCGATTATCGCTATTTACGTGACGCTCGGTACCGCGCTTACATTGGCATTCGGACCGCAAATTATGAACGCTATTTCGACCAATATGTGGCTCAATTTGCTGTTCTTTTTCTTGTTCGTGATTTTCGCGATTTCTTTCTTTGGTTACTTTGAAATTACGTTGCCAAGTTCATGGGGAAATGCGACCGACCGAATGGCAGACAAAGGCGGTTTGATTGGGATATTCTTTATGGCATTTACGCTGGGGATCGTTTCCTTTTCTTGTACAGGTCCTATCATCGGTACGCTCTTGGTAGAATCTTTCAACGGAACGGGACCCGCTCTATTTGGCGGCAGACTGCCACTCGCACCACCTGCGGGTATGTTGGGTTTTGCGGTAGCACTTGCCTTGCCGTTTACACTGTTTGCTGCATTTCCGTCATGGCTCAAAACGCTCCCGAGATCCGGCGGTTGGATGACTACGGTTAAAGTTGTACTCGGATTTTTGGAACTCGCATTGGCACTTAAATTCCTTTCACTTGTCGATTTGACACAGCATTGGGGCATCCTCAAATATGAAGTCTTTATGGCATTGTGGATATTGATATTTGCTCTGATGGGCTTATACTTATTTGGTGCGTTCCGCTTCCCACACGATTCGCCGAAAGGCACACCGATTTCGATGGGACGCAAAGGTTTCGGTTTGGCTTCGCTCTTATTTGCGACTTACCTTTGTTTGGGCTTGACAACTGATAAAGAGCTTGGTACATATAATGCATTATCTGTCATGAGTGGTCTCGCACCTTCTACACAATACGCGATTTTCAAAGATGACCATTCCAATGACTGCCCACTAAAATTGGATTGCTTCAAGGATTATGAAGAAGGTTTGGCACATGCGAAAGCAGTACAAAAACCGATTATGTTGGACTTTACAGGCTACGGTTGCGTCAATTGTCGTAAGATGGAAGAGCACGTTTGGCCCCGCGAAGGTGTACTGGACAAATTAAAAGAAGACTACGTACTTATTTCTTTGTATGTAGATGATAAGAAAAAACTTGCCGAACCATATATTTCGGATTTTGATGGTAAGAAAAAACGTACTATCGGTAATAAATGGGCAGATTTTCAAGCGAAGAATTTTGATAATAATTCGCAGCCATATTACGTCCTTCTAAGCCATGATGGTGAGCAACTTCTGACGAACCCAACGGGCTATCCCGAAGAAGGGTCGAACACTGGTAAAGCCAAATTTTTCGATAAATTCCTACAATGTGGTTTGGATGCTTTCTACGGTAAAGTCTGTACAGAATGTAAGCCAAAAGAAGGCGACAAGCGATTAGGAATGAATGATTTGCAGAATAAATGAAATTAAATATCCTTTTTTGAAACCTTTTTAATCTTGGTTTCGTAAAAGAGTATTGAAAAACAAATAGCAAACAAGTAGCCACAACATTTTGGTAGATGTTGTGGCTTTTTTTTGTTGGGTAATGAGTGAATTTTGAATGAGCGAATGAGTGAATATTATAATGCGTTATAAACATTGTAGCATTAACGCATTTCAGCATTATCGCACTGAAAACATTCACTCATTCAAAATTCGCTCATTCACTCATTAGTATTTCAAAAACTCGCTCGCCTTAATATCATCCTTAATAATATAGGCATTCGGAAAGTCTGCTGAGATGCGGTGTTTGAGTTCGGCAGCTTCAAGTTTGGTACGGAATGCGCCGGTTTTGAGTTTGTAATAAGGAGTTTTAAACGTCCATTCGGCATCCAAATCAGGATATAGATTCAGGAAATCTGCTTTAGCTGCAATAATTTTATTTCGGTCTGTACCTGCCGCAATTTGCACGCGCCAACCACTGACGGTCATCGTACGATTGATGTCCTTATGACGCTGAATCATTGCCATGACTGAACCATCTTCCACCAAACTGATTTGCGCGTCAGCAGTTCCCCAACACATCAGAAAAGCAATTAAAACTACTAAGATATTTTTCATTTTTGTTCGTTTAAATCGTGTAATCGTGATTCGTTAACTCGTTTATCCTCATCATAATACGAAATCACGAACTAATAATTGCTGCTCCCGCGGAAGTGCCGAGTCTAGCAGCACCGACTTTGAGCAGGGCTTCAGCTTGTTCGCGGCTGCGAATACCGCCGGAGGCTTTTATTTTGATACCGTCCTTGAGCAATTCGCGCAATTTACTGACGATTTCTACCGTCGCGCCGCCGTTCATGCCTGTCGAAGTTTTGACGAAATTAACGCCCGATTGGTTACAGATTTCACAGAGTTGATTGATTTCTTCTTCGCTTAAAAGATTGGTTTCGAGAATGATTTTGATAACTTTGCCTTTGGAATGTGTCGCCATTGTCATACTATCAATGTCGTTTTTTACATAGCTCCAATTAGCGTTTTTGACCGCACAAACATTAATGACCACATCTACTTCATCTGCACCTTCCTCAATGGCGCGTTTGACCTCTTCCACTTTCGCGGGCGTACACGAGTAACCCATCGGAAAACCAATCACCGTAGCTACTTGTACTGGTGAATCTTCCAATTTACGCGCTACTTCACGCACAAAATAAGGAGGAATACATACTGCCTTAAACTTATGTTTATGTGCTTCATCACAAAGGGCTTCAATGTCCTCTGAGGTACAATCGGGCAGTAATATGGTATGATCAATGACGCCTGCTAAATCCATAATTTGTTGGTCTCAAATTCCAAAAAACAAATCTCAAATTCCAATTTTTTTCAGGATGTTTTGTTGGGATTTGGAATTTGTCGTTTGGGATTTTTATGGCAAAATGGCTGCAAATATAAACGAATTTATGCAAGTATTGTGGTTTTGAAAAAGAAAAAATTGACAGGAACAATGAGAAAATAAGTTTACATTCTTGGATAGGTTATTTTGTGCTTAGTTTTTGCTTTGAAAGAAGGCGTTTATCGGGATAAATAACTGAATTCAAAGGGAAAAATAAGTACAAAAGAAGCAGCCAAAATGCAAAGTTATTTTTTCATTGTTCCTCAACAAAAATAAAAAACCCTCGCCGTAAACACGACGAGGGAACTTGTGTGGGCCCACCTGGACTCGAACCAGGGACCAGCGGGTTATGAGTCCGCTGCTCTA
>JAHDEO010000096.1:3163-18237 GCA_020628725.1 Saprospiraceae bacterium | reverse complement strand
CGCGCTACTTTTCCAACCAATCCTCGTAGCCATACAAAGGATAGGTTTGCTCAAATTGCTTGCCCAAGCGTTCTTTTTCCTTGCCGACAAACTCCAAAAATGAGTCTTTGAAACTCGGTACTTGCTCAAGGTTAATCTCTTTTAATTCGCCAAATGACATCTTATTAGACTGATTAAGACTGTCCATAAATGCGCCAAACAACTCTCCCATACTCCCTTTTGCGAAGGGTTTTAAGGTAGCATTCAGTAAGGCGGTCACGGGATTGGAAGCCGCCAAAATATCAATGGCATACCCAACCGTCTCGCCCGATAATGACTTAACAATCGCTTTCAAACCACCTTTACTTGCTTTAGAGACCTTAACCCCACTCGGAGACGCGACATACATCGCATACATTCGTAAGTAAATACTGTCTTTAGGACTGATGTCACCTTGCAAAACAAAATAGGAAATCAAATGCTCGTAAGTTTCCGTACCTTCTTTTAACGCTCCACTCTCTATTTTAGAAGCTATCTCATTGGCAATCCAATCCGGGTTTACACTTCGAATATCTTCTAAATCCCTCAACATTTGACGCCCTTCTGATAGTTTTCGTTGAGTTAGAATACTTAATGCCCGAATCCTCAACTCCTCTTCATCCATATCAACTTTATCAACACCTTCTGATGCTTTTTCTTCCGCATAGCTCAAAAATGCTTGTCCTACTTTTTTCAAACCCGCTTTTCGGATTTCTTCGGACATCAGCGTGATATTTTGCGGAACAATCGTAAAAATCTCCCAAAAATATTTCGCATCATCCGCCGCGACGACATCTTTTCTATTCAAATGACTGACCGCCTGCAAATGAAGTAGATTTATCGCCCCCGATATTTCCCTGTAATGCGCGTAATGATACAAGGGCTGCCACCAATCCTCGCGTTTTGGGTCTATACTGTGATGCGTAAAACCGGAGGCGTATTTTTCTGTGCTTTTTGCTTCTTTTATCAGAATGTATTGGGCTATTTTGGGAAATGGGTCGGCATAAAGCAACCCACGTTCTTCTTGTTTTGACCATTCTTTATCAGGACTTTTTGATTTTTCTTGCTCAAAACGCAACTGATAATACAGATAAATCAGAGGTAAAAAATCCACCCTATCCCATAATTCCGAGATACACTCCAAAGCCATTTCTAATTCTTCATCTATCCAGAATATTAATGCAGCATAATATCGTTCAACAATTTTATCTTGACTAGGGACAATGACTGTTTCACTACTCCATAACCGACTAATCCCTTTTTTCTTTTGTTTAGGTAATGGCTGTCGATACTGTTCCGCTATTTCAAGTGCTTCTTCAAGGTAAGGTTCTTCATTTTCCAAAAACTTATGGCAACTCATTACCAGGTAATAATAGGCTTGTAGGTTATTAAGATTTTGTGGGATGACGTTATCTTTTAAAATATGAAATGTCTTTGAAGGATGCCCCATGAAATAATTGATAAGGGCTTGGGATTGAGTTTTTTGGACTTTAGAGATTTCTTTATTACTTTTTTTTGATTTACTTGGTTCTATCCAATTCGGTTTATTTAGATATTTCAGCCACAAGTTGATGTCTTGGCACATAGTAGCTACCTGTTCTGTAAGATAAAGACTCTTCGAAGCTTCTTGCAAAATATCTTGAAGAAAAAATGGATGCTTAGGATAATACTGCCAGGTAATTAAGTAGTTGCGAAATATAAATATTTTAAACTCTAGTAATAATGCCCGTTTAAAATATCTTTGTGCAGTATAGTATTTTTGACTTTCGGACATTTCACTATTCGATAGTGTGAGATAGTATGTTCCTATCCCATTCCAAGGTTTAGCATAGTTTCTATCTAATTTTATTGCTATTTCATAGGATGCTAATGCTTTTGAGTATTCACCTAGTTTCTTGTATACATTTCCTTTACCATTCCAATTGCTGGGGTCTGCCTTATCAAGATTGATTGCTTTTTCATAACAGTCCAGAGCCTCTTCATATCTATCTAATTCCTGATACACATTTGCCATTCCATTCAATGGTAGAGGGGAAAATGGGTTGGTCTTCTTGGCTTCAGCAAAACACTCAAGACTTTTTTCATAGTCTTTAAGTCCATGATAATGTATACCTCGATAATAATGATCGTATATAGATGTATCTCCTTGAAAAAGTTTAAAAGTTTCTCCTACTAAATCATCAATAGCAAACGTATCAATGTATATTTTTTGTTCTACATTAAATTCATTCTTTTTTTTGAAACAATCAGATGCTTTTTCATGATTACCCTTTCTTGAATAAGCGAGTCCTTTCAAAAACCAAGCTTTACGATTATTCGGTTCTAATTCTATTGCAATATCAAGCAGTTCTATTGCACGTTCATATTCCTCATCATTTATGTATTTCATTGCCTCTGCGGCTAAATAAATTGCTTCCATTTTGATATTGATGATAAATTAAATATTTTATAAAAAATAACACTCAAGAAGCTAAAATACATCAAAAATTCCCTAATCCAAAAAAAACACAAAAAACCCGTAACTTCCCCAAAAATACAAATATGAAAATCACCGCCACGTTCCTCATCTTACCACACAGTGGGCAGCATTTAACGTCACTTATCCCACCAACTTGAAAAAGCCCCCATTTTCCCGTATATTTGAAACATAAAATTCAAATTAAACATCGTTATATGAGCAATTTAGAATTAAAAGGCGGCATCTTGGAAATGATTGCGACCATCAATGATAGGGCTGCATTGGAGGAATTGAAGGTATTGGTGACAAACTTTGCAGGTAGCCACGCACAAGGTGATGACTACTGGGATGAATTGAGTGGAAAAGAACAAAGCGAGTTGGAAGCTGCCATACGCGAAAGCGACAACGAAAGCAACCTCGTACCACATGAGGAGGTTATGAAAAAATATAGGTAATGACCGAGTAAATCCTGATTTGAACCCTTACAAATAATATCCAAAACTCCACAAAAAACCCGTAACTTCCCCAAAAATACAAATATGAAAATCACCACCACACTCCTCGCCCTAATCGCGTATATAGGCGTATTCGCCCAAGCACCCACACAGCGCAATGCTGCAGAAATCCAACACGCTATCGAAAAACTCCGCACGGTGGGCAGTGTTTTGTACATTGCCGCGCATCCTGACGATGAAAACACCCGCATGATTACCTACTTCGCCAACGAGCGCAAACTCAACACCGCCTACCTCTCCCTCACCCGCGGCGACGGCGGACAAAACCTCATCGGACCCGAAATCCGCGAACTCATCGGGGTCATGCGGACGCAGGAACTCCTCATGGCTCGTCGGGTGGACGGTGGCGAACAATTTTTCTCCCGCGCCAATGACTTCGGCTACTCCAAAAATGCCGACGAAACCTTCACGATTTGGGAGCGCGAGGAGGTACTCGCCGATATGGTTTGGATAATCCGCAACTATCGCCCCGATGTGCTGATGACCCGCTTTCCGCACACGCCCGCCCCTACCCACGGACACCACACCGCCTCCGCCCAACTCGCCTACGAAGCCTTCGACGCAGCCGCCGACCCCACCCGTTTTCCCGAACAACTGACGGATGTGGATGTATGGCAACCCAAGCGATTGCTCTATAATGTCATCCCGCGATATTATGGCGATGATGAGGCATTTGAAGCGGCAAAAAAGGATTTGTTGGCGGTGGATGTGGGCGCGTACTATCCGCTATTGGGCAAATCGAATAACGAAATCGCTGCCGAAAGTCGCAGTCAGCACAAGTGCCAGGGCATGGGAACGATGAGCGAACGCGGCACCAGCATCGAATATTTTGAACATTTGAAAGGAGAACGAGCCACCAACGATATTTTTGAAGGCATCAACAGCTCGTGGACACGCATCGGACGGCAAGGCAAGGCGATTGATAAAGCCCTCCGAAAGATAACCGACAAATTTGACGCGAACAATCCCGCCGCGTCCGTTTCGGATTTATTATCAATAAGAAAAAAAATAAGTTCGGTTTCGGATAATTATTATGCGAATTTAAAAATAAAAGAAATTGACGGTATTATAAAGGATTGTTTGGGCTTGTATTTGGCAGCGAATGTGGATGATTTTTCTGCGGTAGCTGCGGAGGAAATCACGCTGAATGTGGAGGCAGTTAATCGTTCTAATTTGGATGTGAAAATAGAATCGCTGTATTGTGATGATAAAATGATTCGACGGGATAAAGGTATGACTCCGCTACGTCCGAATGTCGCATTTTCACAAAAAGAAAAAATAAGAATACGACCGGATATTGCAATGAGTCGCCCATATTGGCTACGCGAAACGGGAACTTTGGGCATGTACAAAGCCGCGAAAGAAGATTTATTATTCCCTGAAAATCAAGAAGATATTTTGATCAAATTCAAATTGAGTATTGAGGGAGAAATTATCGAATACGAAACCCCAATCACTCACAAACGCAATGACCCTGTGGACGGCGAAGTCCACCGCAGCTTTGAAGTAGAGCCGGAGGTATCGGTCAATTTGCAGGAAAAAGTCATCGTATTTGCCAATGATGCGCCTAAGACGATTCGCGTATTGGTGAAGTCGGGCAGAGTGGGTGCGAAGGGGCGTTTGTTGGCGCAACTCCCCGAAGGCTGGCGCAGCGAACCCGAAGCCCACGCCCTCGGATTCACCGGAGAAAAAGGCGAGGAACAGACCGTCGAATTTCAGATTTTCCCCAGCCAAAATCAAAGCACAGGCGAACTCAAATTGGCTTGGGAAACCTTCGGCAACACCCCCGCCCAACAACGTATCGAAATCAATTACCCACACATTCCCGTCCAATTATTGTTTTTAGATGCCAAGGCAAAAGTCGTCAAAATAGACTTGGAAAAACGCGGCGAAAATATCGGCTATTACATGGGTGCGGGTGATGATATTCCGGCAAGTTTGGAGCAAATCGGCTACCGCGTCACCCTACTCGAAGATGGCGATATGACGCTCAATAAGTTGCAAAAATTTGACGCGCTCATCATGGGTGTACGCGCTTACAACACACGCCCGCGTCTGAAGTTTCACCAAAAAACACTGATGGAATACGTCGAAAAAGGCGGTACGCTCATCGTACAGTACAATACGAGTTTTCGATTGGTGACGGAAGCCCTCGCACCCTACCAACTCAATCTTTCCCGCGACCGTGTGACGGTGGAAGGTGCAGAGGTGCGCTTCTTGCTGCCCGAACATCCCGTCCTCAATACGCCCAATAAAATCACCGCAGCCGATTTCGAAGATTGGGTGCAAGAACGCGGCTTATATTTCCCCAACGAATGGGATGACCGCTACGCCGCCATCCTCTCCTCCAATGACCCCGGCGAACCGCCTCGCAACGGTGGTTTGCTCGTCGCGGAGTATGGCGAAGGGCATTTTATTTATACGGGCTATTCGTGGTTTCGGGAGCTGCCGGCGGGGGTACCGGGGGCGTATCGGGTATTTGCGAATTTGATTTCTATTGGGAGATGATAATGAACCACGAAGGACACTAAAGACACGAAGCCAATTTAACGCGAAAGGAAACGAAGATTTGTAAGAGATTGGTTTATAGGGATTTGTGTCCTTTTGCGTTAGTTTTGTTTTAGTGTTCTTGGTGTCCTTTGTGGTTTTATTCTCCTGCCAATTCCTTCATCAGTTCCGAAATATTCAACTCAATATTTTCCAAGACTTCAAAAGGCTCCTTCCATTCTTTCAATTGCCGGGGTTGTCCTTGTTTGGCAAGCATCACGGTTTGTGTATCGGTATAAATCCAAATGACGCGCTCTACACCGAATTTGAAATGATATAAACAACCTTTCCCTAACAAATACTACTTCATACGTGCGTCCTTACGGGCAAAGCGAGGGGTTCGCTTCGCGCTTTTATTTTTCTTCTCTTACACAAATAAGCATCGTCCAATAAATGAACGATGCTATTATGAGAACACTGATGATTAAATTGTATCGGAACACTCCCCAGTAATCCAATTGCAACTAAAATCACCTTGGAATGTAAAGCACAGAAGGATAAAAAGACACAAAAAGAAAAAAAGATCGAAACCAAAAATCAAAAGCATGAACTTTCGTGTCTATCTTCTGTATTTACATACTAAACTAATTTGCATTATTGTTACATTGAAAGTTATTTCAATGCTCGTTTTGCCTCTGATATTGGTGGTATCATCATCAATATTAGAGGCATTTTGTTTTTTTAGTGAACTTAAAATCACCTACATTTTAAATGAAACAATGTTGCAAATATGATTAAAATGCAACTAAGTTGCAAGTAAAAATAAAAAAAGTGATGTTAAAGTTTGAAAAGTGTATAAAATTGAGTAGTTTTGTTACTCAATCTTAAGCGATTGTTCTTAGGTTTGAAAAGTTAATTGGCCGAAAAGGGTAGCAAAGTGTTACCCTTTTCTTTTTTTGAGTCTAATTTCAAGGTTATCGGAAACATCTACTCAGTAAAATGTCAGAATTGGGATTTTTGACGTCTTGCCGTAACTCTCCGTAGGTTCTTCCGTTAAACCTACCTGCAAATTAACCAATCGAAAATTATGCTCGACACACTCATTTCATCCAAAACTCGCATAAAATTACTACTCAAATTCTTTTTGAATAGTAATACGACAGCGTATCTTCGCAACTTGGAAAGCGAGTTTGGAGAATCGTCGAATGCTATTCGATTGGAACTCAATAAGTTTGAACGTGCGGGCATGTTGACCTCTAGTATGCAAGGCAATAAAAAAATATTTACTGCCAATACACAGCATCCACTTTTCGGCGACATGCACAGTATCCTCCTCAAATACGTTGGCTTAGATACTATCATCGAAAAAGTCATCAAACGACTCGGTGATGTGCAAAAAGTGTATCTTACGGGCGCATTTTCGAGGGGGCTGGATAGCAGCGTTATTGACCTCATCATTATCGGAAATATCGACAAGGTATATTTGATTAATTTAGTTGAAAAAGCGGAAAAATTAATTAGTAGAAAAATTCGCTACCTCGTATACGATGAGGAAGAATTTGAACATATCGACCTCAAAGAACACCAACCCGAACCCCTCTTAATTTGGAATCAGGAAAATGTAAATAATGCGGTAATGCGATAATGCGACAATGCGTTAATGAAAAAAACATTATCGCATTATTGCATTTCATCATTGTCGCATTGATGATTAAAGATGAATAAATACAGAATACTCGTAACCGGCGGAGCAGGGTTTATTGGCTCCAATCTTGTGGAAACCTTATTGCAAGATGAACGGGTTAGCTTTGTGCGTGTCCTCGACAATCTTTCTAACGGACATCGTCGTAACATTGAAGGATTTCTCGACCATCCCAATTTCGAATTCATAGAAGGAGATATTCGCGATTACAGTACATGTATACAGGCATGTGAAGGCATCGATCGCATCTCACATCAAGCAGCATTGGGTTCTGTACCGCGCTCAATCAAAGCTCCCCTCACCACCAATGCTGTCAATATAGGTGGCACACTCAACATTTTTACTGCGGCTAAAGATTCAGGTATCAAGCGTGTCGTATATGCTTGTTCTTCATCGACTTATGGAGATAGTCCTGCTTTGCCAAAACGTGAAGATGTCATCGGTAATCCGATTTCGCCCTATGCAGTTTCTAAGTTGGTCAACGAACTGTATGCGAGTGTATATGCAAAATTGTACGATATTAATTTTGTAGGATTACGTTATTTCAACGTATTCGGACCAAAACAAGACCCAAATGGTGCTTACGCTGCCGTGATCCCACTTTTTGTGAAAGCTATCATGGAAAATCGTCCACCTACTATTAATGGTGATGGCTTGCAAAGTCGTGATTTTACATTTGTTGCAAATGCTGTTCAGGCAAATATCAAAGGCTTATTCACAGAGCGCGAAGATGCCTTGAATGAAGTCTATAATATCGCTGTAGGAGAACGCATTACCATCCTTGACCTATTTGAAGAACTCAAGCAAGTGTCCGGCTCTTACCTCCAGCCTAACTTTGGACCCGACCGCGTAGGTGATGTCAAACACAGCCTTGCAGATATTTCCAAAGCCAAAAACTACCTCGACTACGACCCGGAAGTTACAGTACGAGAGGGACTTCGTATCGCCTATGAATGGTACATGGAAAATCAACAAATTTATAATTTGGCACTCTAAGTACAGGCGATTTCAATCGCCATGTAGGTGTTTTTTATTATAAATTTCTCAAAAACAATAAAATACAAACTAAATTTCTAACTCACTTTGGCGATTAAAATCGCCTGTACGATATGCGAAAACCTACCTTTGTTATAGCAGAAATCGGGCAAGCCCATGATGGAAGTTTAGGCATCTTGCACTCCTACATTGACGCCGTCTCTAAAACGGGCGTTGATGCTATTAAATTTCAAACACACATTGCAGAAGCGGAAAGTTCTATTCACGAGCCATTTCGTGTCAATTTCAGCTACGAGGATAAAACCCGCTATGATTATTGGGATAGAATGGGTTTTACAGAGGAGCAATGGGTAGGTATCAAAGAACATTGTGATAAAGTGGGCTTAGAATTTATCTCATCTCCCTTCTCGCAAGCAGCAGTAGATTTATTGGAGCGATTGGGGGTGAAACGCTACAAGATAGGTTCGGGTGAAGTGACGAATTTTTTGATGTTAGAAAAAATTGCACGTACCGGAAAGCCGATAATTTTGTCATCGGGTATGAGTTCGTTTGCGGAGTTGGATGAGGCGGTGCAATTCGTACAATCCTTTGGAAATGAATTGTCTGTGTTGCAATGCACCACGAGTTACCCCACACCACCGGAGCGTGTCGGATTGAATGTCATCCCCGAATTAAAAGAACGTTATAAGATCCCCGTAGGACTTTCCGAACATACGAGCAACATTTATGCAGGCATAGCAGCAGTAGCAATGGGTGCTGAATTATTGGAATTTCATGTGGTATTTCACAAGCAAATCTTCGGACCTGATGCGACATCTTCCCTCACTCTCGAACAAACGACGCAACTCGTAGAAGGCGTCCGCCAAGTAGAGGCTTCCCTATTCAATCCCGTTGATAAATCCGATAATTCGCAATACACGGATTTGAAAAAGATTTTTGAAAAATCATTAGCAGTAAATAAAGACCTTCCAAGCGGACACAAAATTAGTTTTGATGATTTGGAAGCGAAAAAACCGGCGGGTTACGGTATTGCTGCATCAAAATTTAGAGAGGTGATTGGGAAGGAATTAAAAGCGGATTTGAAAAAGTGGGATTTTTTGAATGAAGAACATTTGATTTGAACCACTAAGGACTGTGTAACATAAATTCAAAAAAAAATTGTTACACGCTATTAATTACTAAAAAATAAAAACGTGTCAAGATTTAAGTATTCGTTATTTATTGAAGGGAAACATATAAACGATTATACTTCAATAAATGATTTTTTAAGTAATAACCTGTCTTTATTTATGGATGGTGATGATGAGTCGTCTATATTTGATAATTATCAAGAAGTAATTGAGGCATTTAAAATAAAACCATTTACCAAAAGGTATCCTCAAGTTTATGAAGATAAGAAAAGAGGATATAGATTAGAATCGTCCTATATTGAATTCTCAGGCAGAATAGAAATTTAATCTATGACAGTTCAGCATAATTTGAATAGGTGTGTATCTATCCAAATTTTACGTTGATAATAAAAAGATACCGCATAGCCTACAGCATGACGTTGTCCATTTTATTTTTTGAAAAGAAAAGTATTGAAAAGAAAAATATGCGTAGTCGTCACCGCACGACCAAGTTACAGCAGGATAAAAACCGCCCTCAGAGGCATCGACAATCACCCGGATTTGGAGTTGCTACTTGTGGTGGCAGCATCGGCTTTATTGGACAGATATGGTACGGCGGTGAATTATATGCAAAAGGATGGTTTCAAGATTAGCGCGAAAGTATTCAACGTACTCGAAGGCGAAAATCTGACCGCCATGGCGAAGACCACAGGCTTGGGCATCTTAGAACTCGCCTCTGTCTTTGAACGCCTCCAACCCGACGCAGTAGTGACGGTAGCAGACCGCTTTGAAACCATGTCAACGGCAATCGCGGCATCATATATGAACATCCCTTTGATACATGTACAAGGCGGCGAAGTAACGGGAAATATTGATGAAAAAGTTCGTCATGCTATCACAAAACTATCTGATTTACACTTAGTTGCGTCGGATAAAGCAGCAGAGCGCGTCATCAAAATGGGTGAAATCCCTGAAAAGGTACACATGACGGGTTGCCCGTCGATTGACTTGGCAGATGAAGTCTTGCAAGATTATAAATTAGATTTTGACCCAATGGAACGCTACGGCGGAGTGGGCGCAAATATGAACGGCAAACGCGAGTACATCGTCGTCATGCAGCACCCCGTCACGACAGAATACAAGGAAGCGCGACACCATGTAGAAGAAACGCTTCGTGCGATTCAGGAACTCGATATGCCGACCTTCTGGTTTTGGCCCAATGTAGATGCAGGCTCGGACGGTACATCAAAAGGTATCCGCGCCTTCCGTGAGAAATACGATATTCCGAACATCCATTTTTTTAAAAATATGGAACCGACGGATTTCCTCAAATTATTAAAAAATAGCCAGTGTTTAATTGGCAATTCGAGTGTAGGCATCCGCGAATGTGCGTATCTTGGCGTCCCGGTGGTCAATATTGGTTCGCGCCAAAACAAACGTGAGCGCGGCAGAAATGTCATTGACACTAATTACGACAGAAAAAACATCATCGCCGCCATTCAACAACACCTCAATCACGGACATTATGCCCCGGACAAAATTTATGGCGATGGACAATCGGGCGCACGTATGGCAGATATTATCGCTACTGCGCCGTTGGAATTTCATAAAGTATTAAACTATTAATGGATAACGAATAATGGATAATGTACAACTATTGATTTTTCGCTTTGCGAAAAACTAAGTATTATCCATTGTACACTATCCATTATCCATTAAAATGAGCGTAGCGACTGTCACATACGAAAATCATCTTAGTACAACCGAAGCCCGTTGGTTTGCAATCTACACGGGATTCAGAAAGGAAAAGTATGTGCAGGCGGAATTGGCGAAGAAAGGAATTGAGACTTATGTACCCTTATTGATTCAAAAACGCCAATATGTGCGAAAGGTCAAAACAGTAGAATTACCGCTGATTAGTTGCTATGTTTTTGTGAAAATAACGAAACAGAACTATGTGCCTGTTTTGGAAACGGAATATGTACACAGGTTCGTAAAATTCTCCAAAAATCTGATTTCGATACCCGAAAAAGAAATGGAATTGATGCGTCTTGTGGTTGGAGAGAAATTGGTGATGAATGCCGAACCCATGCGTTGGGAACGTGGTGAGCGAGTGCAGATAATGGGCGGTACTTTGACGGGCTTGCAAGGAAAATTGGTACGACGCAATAACAAAAGAGAATTCATTATTGAGTTGGAAAATGTGGGATATGCTTTTCAATTGAGTGTAGCACCACATTTACTGAGGAAGATAGATTTGTGATTTATTTTTTTCGTAAAAATCACAACGTTCAGGCTTTAAGTTGCGACTTATTGTTGGCGAAGCCCTATTTAATGACGTAATTGAAAGATTGTTTGATTGTAAAATGTATCTGTACATTTACTCCTTTTGTTTTAATGCAAAAATTTAATTAACAGGCAATTAAATTACTCGAATAAAAAGTATATTAAAATAAAAACATCGCGTGCAACTTCATTCAAGGAATAAATCGTATTTTCACCTTACAAAAACAAAACACAATTATACAATCTTCACAATCACACAATCCTGACAATCATAATTTATCAAACACACTTAAAATTAGGCGTCTGGTGGAAGAACAACTAAAGATATTAATTGCCGAACCGATGGACTTCTCTCCCGAAGTCATCAAACGTTTGCGGAAGTACGCACAAGTAGATGTATATGCGGTAGAGGAAAGTGATTTGGAACAAGTGCTTCAGGAGTATGATGTTTTTTGGTTTCGTTTGGGCTGGAAAATTAATCGCAGCGTACTGAATGAGAAAAGCCGTTGTAAAATACTTGCTACTCCGGTGACGGGCATTGACCATATAGACGAAAATCTATGCCGCGAATTGGGCGTAAAAATTGTCTGTTTGCGCGGTGAAAAAGAATTTCTCAGGGAAGTTCGCGCTACTGCAGAAATGACCCTTGCCCTTGCACTTGCGGTGATGCGACATATTCCTGCGGCTGAACAATCGGTACGCGACGGTGTATGGAATCGCGACCTGTTTAGAGGCAATGAATTACACCTGAAAACAGCCGGAATCGTTGGTTTCGGGCGTTTGGGTGAAATCGTGGCGGATATGTTTTTGGCATTTGGCATGAAAGTCTTGGCGTATGATGTAAAACCCGGATTATCGCACCCGGGTGTACAGTTTACTGATACAATGGAGGAATTGGTGAGTTTGTCGGATGTCGTTTCCATTCATGTCATCTATAATGAAAGTACCCATCATATTATCAATGAAGATGTTTTGAAACATTCTAAAAAAGGTGCATATTTGATAAATACTTCGCGTGGTGGCATTGTAGATGAAGAAGCGATGTTGAAAGCCTTGAAAGAAGGTTGGTTGAAAGGTGCAGCATTGGATGTGCTTCAAGGCGAACACGATATCAGCGATGCCCATCCTTTAATCCAGTACGCAAAAGAAAATCGCAATCTTCTGATAGTACCACACATCGGCGGAAACACTTACGAATCCTTTGAAAAAACCGAACATTTCATCGCCGGAAAAATTATTGAAATCATCCAATCAAAAGCAATAGAAAACGCTACGGTCGTGGCTTAGCGGTGTGTGCCGTTCACCGTTGGTCTTCTACCGTCTCTACCATCTCTTATGAAAGTACTTGGCATCATACCCGCTCGCGCAGGTTCTAAACGTATTGTTGGCAAAAATATGAAATTGTTGTGCGGCAAGCCACTTACACAATACGTCATAGAAAGCACTATGACATCCAAATTGCTGGATCGCATCATCGTGTCTTCCGACGACTCAGATGTATTGGAACTTGCAGCGCAATTTGCTCATGTTATCCCCCTGCGTCGTCCCGACGAATTGGCTACAGATACTTCCCCTGCAATAGACTATGTGATTCATGCTTTAGAATGGGTGAAAAAAAACAAAGGAGAAACCTTTGATATTGTAGCAATTATACAACCCACATCACCATTGACTACCTCACAGGATATTGATGCGACCATCGAATTGCTCATCAATGACACACGAGCCGACAGTTCCGTGAGCGTCATGCGCCTCAATCAAGTGACACACCCCTTCAAATTAAAAACTATAAAAGACCAATGGCTCAAGCCATTCCTCAAAGAAGAAAAAATCATCCTCCAAGCCGGTGAATTGCCTGATGTTTATACCCGCAACGGCTCGGTATATGTGGCACGCATGGACAATATCGAAAAAGGCATCATCGCCGGAGAACAATGTCTCGCCCACATCATGCCCGAAGAACGTTCCATTGATATCAACGAACTTATAGATCTGGAGTTCGCCGAATTTTTATTACAAAGAAATAAGGTAGTTCATAGTTCATAGTACTCAGTTCATAGTTAAGAAGCAAACGCAATCCTTTTCTTCATTTTTATGTATAAAAGGCTCAACAACTATGAACCACAAACTATGAACCATGAACTACGAACTATCAACTAATTTATGAAAACAACACAAACTGATTTTTGGGAAAGCGATTTTGGAAAAGAATACACCGAACGCAACTCCCACCTTGAGATGGATAAATGGAACAATTATTACATCGAGAGATACGGCAAAACTAAACTTGCACTTAATGAAGATTTTTTGGGTCATTTAAATAAAGATGCCAAAATACTTGAAGTAGGTTCCAACACAGGAATGCAATTACGTGGTTTTCAGCACAATGGATTCTCCCATTTATTTGGTGTTGAAATCCAAGAGTATGCGGTCAAACGTTCACGCGATTTTGTACCTGATGCCAATGTGGTACAAGGCTCTGCCTTAGACATTCCTTTCAAAGATGGTTTCTTTGATGTAGTGGGTACACATTACGTGTTAATTCACATTTCGCCAAATGATTTGGGTACAGTAATGGATGAAATGTATCGCTGTTCCAATCGCTATATTTTGGGTTTGGAATATCATGCAGACGCGATTACTGAAATTGGCTATCGCGGCAATACCAATGTACTTTGGAAAGCCAATTATGCGGAAATGTTCATGCAGCGTTTCCCTGATTTGAAAATGGTGAAAAAGGAAATACTACCCTATCTCACAGATGATGAAAAGGGGAATGTGGATTGTATGTATTTATTAGAAAAATCATAACAAAAAAATCCGCACCAATCCGTCAAATCCGCAAAATCCGCGTTCCCATCACGCTAATTTATGAAGTCAATACAAGTCGAAAATCTCTCCAAACGCTTCCAATTAGGCGTAATCGGTAGCTCTACGCTCACCGAAAGCCTCACATTGGGTGCACAACGTCTGTTCAAAAAATCCGACAACAAGGAAGGAGAATTTTGGGCGTTAAAAAACGTCAGTTTTGACGTAGATGAAGGAGAAGTATTAGGTATCGTAGGGCGCAATGGCGCAGGCAAAAGCACCTTGTTAAAAGTCCTCTCCAAAATCACCGAACCCACCGAGGGACGCATCAAATTACAAGGACGCATTTCAAGCCTCTTGGAAGTCGGTACGGGCTTTCACCCCGAATTGACAGGACGCGAAAACATCTTCCTCAACGGCTCCATACTCGGTATGCAACGCACCGAAATCAAGCGCAAATTTGACGAAATTGTGGATTTTTCGGGCGTAGAAAAATTCTTGGATACACCCGTCAAACGCTACTCATCGGGCATGTACGTGCGCCTCGCATTTGCCGTAGCTGCACACCTCGAACCCGAAATTTTAGTCATTGACGAAGTCCTCTCCGTAGGCGATGCCGAATTTCAGAAAAAATGCTTAGGCAAAATGGGCGAAATCGCTACGGGCGGACGCACCATCGTCTTTGTCAGCCACAA
>JAHDEO010000096.1:0-3063 GCA_020628725.1 Saprospiraceae bacterium | reverse complement strand
TGCGGCGAAGACATCACAGTACGCTGCACCTGCAAACTCAACGAACCCATTCACGAACTCGCCGCCAGCATCGCCCTACGCTCCGGCAAAAACCGCGAAATCATCACCACCACAGGCAAAAACCCCATCAATCTCAACGGACACAGCGAAGGCGACAGCCTCGAATTTACCTTCACCTTCAACAAAAACGCCCTCCAACCCGGCATCTATGGCTGGTACTTCTGGCTCGGCGATGTACAGACAGACATCGCCTTCGACATCCTCGACAATGCCAATGCGCCCCTCGTCATCCGCGATGATGTGAATGCAGACAGGCGTTCGATTGGGTATTTTAATATGGATTATAATTTTGAAATGTAACGCCTCGTAGCACGGTGCTTCCAGCCCGTGTTTGCGTATGTTACGTAAAACGATTTTGCAAATCGTCATAGGCATATATTAATTTGTGAAATACGCTGTCACGATATTCTTGGCACTAATTACGGTTTGTAACGATACACCTAAAAATAAAAGACAAATAGCTGATTTTGAATTGGAGAATAAGATAACCAAAATTGAATTACAATATTTGGGAATGATGTGTGATTGTCCACAGTGGGCGACACCTGATAATATTGATATTTATGAGGAAAGCATTCAGCGAGGTCAAGAAATTCCTATGGATTCATTATTTATCAAAATCGTACCCGAAAATTCAGAAACCGTAAATCCTTTTGACCTTGATTATGGTTCAACTCCAATTTTTCAATTTACAGGTAAGTTTTTCCAGAAAAAAAGAAAATGGAAAAGCGAAGACGGAATTGAATACAATTGTAAATTTTTTCAATGCGAAGTCTGTGAATTATCAAATAAAATTCAATAAAAACCTATTTTCCCTACCCACCACACCACCACAACAATACTACGACACAACAACACATGAATTTAAACAACAAAAACATCCTCATCACAGGCGGCACCGGTTCATTCGGCAAGAAATTCGTAGAGACCGTCTTGCGCGATTATCCGCAGGTCAAGCGATTGGTCGTGTATTCGCGCGACGAGTTGAAGCAATTTGAAATGGCGCAACGCTTTCCGATGTCGAAGTATCCTGCGATGCGGTATTTCATTGGCGATATACGTGATGGCGAGCGATTCAAACGCGCTTGCGAAGGGATTGATGTGATCATTCATGCGGCGGCATTGAAGCAAGTTGTGGCGGCGGAGTACAACCCCATCGAGTGCATCAAAACCAACATCATGGGCGCACAAAACGTCATAGATGCCGCGATGGATTGTGGTGTGCAAAAAGTAGTCGCGCTCTCCACCGACAAAGCTGCTGCGCCCATCAATTTGTATGGCGCTACCAAGCTCTGTTCCGACAAGTTATTCGTCGCTGCCAACAATATGCGCGGACACCGCGACCTGCAATTTTCGGTGGTGCGTTATGGCAACGTCATTGGTTCGCGTGGGTCGGTCATGCCCTTCTTTTTGGGTAAGCGCAGCACGGGAGTCCTCCCGATTACCGACCCGAATATGACCCGTTTCAACATCTCGCTCGAAGACGGTATTAAGCTCGTCATGTACGCCCTCGAACACGCTTGGGGTGGCGAAATATTCATCCCAAAAATCCCCTCATATCGCATCACCGACGTAGCCACCGCCATAGGACCGGAGTGCGAACAACGAATCGTAGGTGTGCGCCCCGGCGAAAAAATCCACGAAGAAATGATTACCGCCGCCGACAGCATCAACACCATCGAACTTGACAAATACTACGTCATCTGCCCCACCAACGTCATTTTCTGGACTAAAGACGAACTCGCTAAAGCCTTCAACGGCAAGCCCGTTCCCACAGGTTTTAGTTATAATTCGGGGGAAAATACGGAGTGGTTGACAGTGGAGGAATTGCGCCAACAGATTGTGGAGCATGTGGATAAGAATTTCAAAATATAAAAGGCAACAAAGTCGCTACAAAAAACAGGCAACGCAGTTGCCGAAAAAAGCGCGCGAGCCTAAAATTTATTGTCTGAGCGGAGCGAGTTTAAATTTTATAGCCTTTTGCCTACTTTTTGGCAATGAAAAAGTAGGAGCCCAGCCGGCTTGAGGCGAAGATTAAGTCCAAAACGCCACTTTTCTCGATAATCGAGAATTTTCTAAAGTTACTCAAATCTTGGCCTAATAAAACAACACGATAAAAATTGGTATTACCAAAAATATCCATCATAACGCCTTCCTACAATCAAGGCGCGTACTTAGAAGACACCATCCAATCCGTCATCGGACAAAACTACCCGAATGTTGAGCATATCCTCATCGACGGTGGTTCGACCGACGAATCATTGGAAGTCATCAAAAAGTACGAAGGACATTTCGCCTATTGGCAAAGTCAAAAAGACGATGGACAATCCGATGCGATCAATCAAGGCTTTCGACGTGCGACGGGCGACATCGTCGCATGGCTCAATTCGGATGACCAATACCTACCCTCGACGCTACACCACGTAGCGCAGGCGTTCACACGCGAGGGCGCACTCCAAGACAAAATCTACTTCGGCAACTGCATCAAACTCAACACCGACACCTGCCAAACCAAGTCCAAAAACATGCTCGAATACCACCAAAATCTCAACATCGAACTCACCGACTACATCGTCCAACCCTCCTCATTTTGGACGCGCAAGGTATGGCAGCAAGTCGGCGAATTGGACGAAACACTCGATTTTGGTATGGATTGGGATTGGTTCATCCGTGCCAAACGTGCGGGCATTCCCTTTGAAGCCACCAACCGTTTTATGTCCATCAATCGTTTTCACAGCGAAAAAAAATCCTCATTAGGCGGTATGCGCCGCGTCCACGAACTCGCAAAAGTCTATCAACGCCACCACAACGACGACATCAAAAACGCCTACCTCCAATACCACCAAAACAACCGATACCAAAACTTCCGCAAATGGTACAGACGCTTCCGTTTACAGCGATTTACCGATACCAATAAAGCCATTCATTCCCGTTATTTTAAAAATAAAATTAGTTCCGCGGATTTGTTGAATATTATTAGAATGTAGTCGAACGCGGATTTTG
>JAHDEO010000644.1 GCA_020628725.1 Saprospiraceae bacterium | reverse complement strand
GATGATAAATAAGAGCTTTTTAGAACTCATTAGAAATGTTTTTAGTAAAATTGTGCCTCGTTTCAAATCACCGGACTTGAACGAGCGTTCGTATCGGAAACTTTTCATTGTCACTGATGACAATGTATGATTTTTGTTTCAAATAAAATTTCGTAATGAACTTTGAAATATATTCTTTTATGAAAAAGAAAGAGTATTTTAAATCATTCAAAATTCATTTTGTCAAAATTTTATGCATTTTAAACCGTAAAATTACATAAAAAAAGTTTAAAATTGTTAATTGTGATGCCCTATTAACACAACAATATGTATATCAATTAGAAAATTGAAATTAGAAATGATAATTAACGAAATTATTTCTTTATAAAGTGTTTGAAAAGAAATGATTAATAATTAAATTTTTATGCTAATTATCAATGGTAAATTCTCCATTTTCAATTTGACAAAAAACAATTCACGTAGAGTATGAAAAAACTATTCCAATTTGCTTTTATCGGAATTTTTATGATTTCCTGCGGGAAATTAACCAAGCAACAACAAACAGAAGAAAACAACATGGAAATCGAAGAAGTGACTTATGAATATCCTAAGGTGAGAAAGGATACCACTGTAGTAGAGGAATATTTCGGTGTCAAAGTAGCTGATCCTTACCGTTGGTTGGAAGATGCGAATAGCGGCGAAACTAAATCTTGGGTGAGAAGGCAAAATGATTTAACATTCAGCTATTTGGATGATATACCTTTCAGAGATGATGTCGTAGACCGTCTTACGGAAGTATGGAATTATGAAAAATTCGGAACGCCATTTAAGGAAAATGACAAATATTATTTTTTTAAAAATGATGGTTTGCAAAATCACTATGTTTTATACGGACAAGATGATTTAGAAGCAGAACCAAGCGTTGTGCTTGACCCAAATAAGTTTTCGTCTGACGGTACGGTAGGGCTTGATATGTATAGTTTTTCAAAAGACGGACGTTATCTCGCATACAGCACATCAAAAAGCGGCTCGGATTGGCGTACTATTCGCGTGAAAGATTTGCAGAACGGCAAGACCTTGAGTGATAAATTGGAATGGGTGAAGTTCTCCGGGATGTCTTGGAAAGATGACGGCTTCTTCTACTCAAGATACAGAGCCCCCAAAGGCGGTGACGAGCTTTCGGAGAAAAATGAATTTCACCAAGTTTATTATCACAAATTAGGCACTTCGCAAGCCGATGATGAGTTGGTGTTTATCGACCGCGCTAATCCTGACTTGCTGGTAGGCACGCGCACGACTGAAGATGAACGTTTTCTTATGTTGTCCACAAGAAAATCGACGAGTGGTAATGCGCTTTATTTCAAGGATTTAAGTAAAAATCAGGAAGATTTTACCCCTATTGTAGAGAGTTTCGATAATGACTTTGAGGTATTGGATAACTTCGGCGACAAACTTATCGTCCTGACCAATCATGATGCGCCCAACATGCGTGTCATTACTATTGACACTAAGCGTCCGGCGGAGAGTAATTGGCGCGATGTCATTCCCGAAGCAAAAGAAAAGCTAGAAAGTGTGGATTTGGTTGGCGGTAAAATTTTCGCAACTTATATCAAAGACGCGAAAAGTCTGGTCAAGATTTTTTCCGAAAATGGTAGGGCAGAAGGCGAGTTGGAATTGCCGGGTATCGGTACGGTTGACGGCTTTAGCGGCAAACGCGACGATAATGTAGCTTTCTACAATTTCACTTCTTTCAAACAACCCAATACCATATATACATACGATATTGATGCGGGACAATCAGAACTATTCAAAGCTCCGAAGGTGGACTTCAACGCTGATGATTATGTGACCGAACAGGTATTTTATGAGAGTTACGACGATACGAAAGTCCCGATGTTTATCACGCATAAAAAAGGCATTCAAAAGAATGGCAGCAATCCGACTTTGTTGTATGGTTATGGTGGTTTTGATATTAGTATTTTGCCGGGATTTGCTGTGGAAAATACTATCTTTCTCGAAAATGGCGGTATCTATGCTGTTGCCAATATTCGTGGTGGTGGCGAGTACGGCAAAAAATGGCACAAAGCCGGCACAAAACTCCAAAAGCAAAATGTTTTCAACGATTTTATCAGCGCAGCCGAGTTTTTAATTAATCAAGATTACACTTCACCGGATAAACTTGCTATTCGTGGACGTTCCAACGGCGGCTTACTTGTAGGTGCTTGTTTGACGCAACGTCCTGAATTGTTCAAAGTGGCATTGCCTGCGGTTGGTGTGATGGATATGTTGCGTTATCATACATTTACGATTGGTGGTGCATGGGCAACCGACTATGGTACGAGAGATGACAGCGAAGAGCAACTCAAATATTTACTCAGTTATTCGCCGATTCATAATGTCAAACCGGGGGCATCATACCCTGCTACGCTTGTCACTACGGGCGATCACGACGACCGCGTTGTGCCTGCACATTCCTACAAATTTATCTCTGCACTTCAAGACGGACAAGCAGGTGAAAATCCCGCCCTCATTCGCGTCATGAAAGACGCAGGACACCGTGCTGCCAACACTGAACAAGAAATCGAAGAGTGGGCAGATGTGATGAGTTTTATGTTCTACAATTTGGGAATGAAAGTTAAGTGATTTTCGATTGAGTGATTTTTGATTTTTGATTAAATTTTGCTTTGCAAAATTTCTTTATTATGTATGAAAATCAAAAATCACTCAATCAAAAATCAAAAATCAAGAAATGAAATTACCGAAGTCGTTTTATACACGCACGGATGTCTTGCAAATCAGCAAAGATTTACTCGGTAAATATCTAATCACACAAATTGACGGCATCCGCACAGCAGGCAAGATAGTAGAAACCGAAGCTTATCGCGGACCCGACGACCAAGCCTGTCATGCTAAGAACGGCGTTCGGACACCGC
>JAHDEO010000095.1 GCA_020628725.1 Saprospiraceae bacterium | reverse complement strand
CACTTGGCATTCCCTTTTGGTTTGCTTGCCCACTATCATAATAATGAAGTAGAAAACGTTCGAACTTTGATATGGTGTCGTTATTCAAATTTGTTCTTGAAAAAAACTGTCGGTCGTAAAATCGCAAACAATAATCCAAAAACAACTCAATATTAGATACTATCAGATGTTGGCTATGTCTATCCAACATTTGACTGTATTCTTGCACTATCTTTCCTAATAAATCTTCGATTGAGGACCGTTCTTTGTCGGATACATGCAAAGCTTCATTTGAATCATAATGGAAAAAGGAATACTTGTTTATTTTATCCGATAAATTAGACTTTCTGAAAATATCAGGATGGAATACCAATGACCAACCGTCCGGGTCTATTTGGTCATCTTCTACCGTATCATTCTCAAATTCCATTACTTGTCCGGGGGCTGTAAAAACCATTGTGCCTTCCTCATGGTCATACGAACTTCTACCATAGGAAAAAGAACTACAAACATTAGAGGATTTAAATATGATGGTATATAAATGATTGATTATCTTAACGCCTTGTATGCCGGAAACCGTCTTTAAATCTCTATTGTATATGACGCTGACAAGGGGATGGCTGGGTTTTGGCAACGCTCCCATTTGGTGCATCTCAGAGACCTTTCTTATTTCAATAATTTGCTTCATATTAAATGATTTTGGCTGATTGTAATGCTTTGTGTTGGTAACGTGTTCCTCCCCCTTGCCCCCCCCAAAGCAGGGGTGATTGGTTCTAAATGAAAAGTCATTTTCATCAAAATATAATTTTGTCACGAGTCCCAACGGGACGACATATTATAACAATGGGTGTAAGCCCATTGCTCGAACTAAATCTGCTTCACCAGCCCTGAAAGGGCGATATAGCGTGGGATTTCGCCCTTTCAGGGCTGACGAAATTCTTTGATTTTTATCTTGGGGCTTACACCCCAAGTTATTAAAGTTCACCCCCTTCGGGGCTTAGATCAAAATAACATTTGTACAAAATTTAGAACCAATCACCCCTGCCTCCAAAGGGGGAGATTTTCGCTACGCGAAAAGCCACCAGGTATGTCCCCCGCTGGCAGCTTGTCCCGTACTCGATTCGGGAAGGGTGTAGGGGGTGGAAAACGCCCAAGATGAAATACAAATTTGATGAACAACGCAATCTGTTACAATCAGGATTTCTGAGATTGATAATTACTGAACATACTTATCATAAAATTCTTCAAAAGCATCTAACTGAAAATTATTAGCTTCTATAGAGATTTGTGCTTTGGGAGAGCCTACTTCAAATCCATGATAACCACCCTTGAAAATTTTGAATTTGACGGGAACTGACGCCTTTTTTAACGCTTCAATATAGGCAACATTTTCATCATAAAACGGTTCTAAATCTCCTACAAAACTAATAGTTGGAGGGAAATCTGTGTAGTCCTCATTCAAAGCCGGAGAAGCATAAGCGGGCACATCTCCCTTTATGTTTCTCAGGTAAAGTCCCCACGCACGAGCATTAATATTTGCATCCCACATGGTCGAACCTTGCATTTTTGATGACGCTGTAGTCATTCTATGGTCAATCATTGGGTAAATTGGCATCTGAAACGCTGGTTTTATAACTCCGGTATCACGGACTTTCAATGTAATCGCTGCTGTCATTCCGCCACCTGCACTATGTCCGGCAATAATAATTTTATTCGGATTTATATTGAGTGCTTTGGCATTATCACGCACCCAAAGAAGGTCATCATAGCAATCATTAAAACCTGCCGGGAAAGGGTCTTTTTGAGACAGTCGGTAATCCGGTGAAAAAATAGCTACTTTCCTTCTTTTTAGTATGTCTTCGTAAAAAACATTAGCCATTTCCGGGATTCCTGTCATATAACCACCACCGTGAAAGTATATCATAGCGGGAAGTGTTTCATTCGCTGTACCTTCGGGACGCAATGCTATGGTACGAATATTATGTCCTTTGGTATGATTACTCGAAACATGATGCGTTTCATTTATTACTCCTTTCACTTTTTGACCTTTAGGCAATCTAAATAGTCTATGCATTAATTTGAGTCCCCATTTCTTCTTATTCATATTAATGACAAATCTAAATTGACCATATTGAGCTTGTAGCTCTTTGTCATGCATTTCTTTTCTTACTGTCATGTCTTTACTTTTATTGATTAACAATATCACAAAGTAAAAACATGATAAAAGTGGGAACTAAAGGATTTCAATGATATGCTAAAGGATTTTACTTTTTTATTAGGCTTTATGCTGACAAACAAATTGTATGGTGTGAAGGTACGGAAATTTGGAGTTTAGGGTTTTTATACCATTTTAAACAACCGATGTCGTATAAAAACGAACATCTTTTGCCGATTTCTTCGTTAAAAATACTCGCCGTAACGTTGGCTATGCCTGTGTTTTTCGCCTTGATTACTCCCCCCGAATAATCGCCTCAATCCGACTCGCCCGCACCGCAGGCAACAAAGCCGCAAGCGTTCCAATCGCCACCACAGTAATAAAAACCACGATAAAATCCCACAAATGCATCTTCACCGGATAAGCTTCAATCAGGAAAGCATCGCCACCTTGCAAGGTGATAAACCCAAAATACTGTTGTGCCAAACAAGCCAATATCGCAATCGCAAAACCAATCCCTACGCCAAGGAGTGATAGCAACAAGCCTTCACTCAGAAAGATATTGCGAATCATTTTAGCCGTTGCGCCCATAGATTTCAGGATAGCGATGTCCTGTTTTTTATCAATCACCAACATCCACAACGAACCTACCATGTTGAATGCCACCAAAACCAAGGTAAAACTCAAAATCACGTAGGCAATCCATTTCTCAATGTTCATGATTTTGAAAAATGCGGCATTTTGCTGATAGCGATCTTTGATGTCGAAACCATCGCCCATGATACCACGAATTTCGGCGATGGCGGCAGGAGCATTGGCTTCGGGGCGAAGTTTGACTTCAAGTGCGCTCACTTCATCGGTGTAGCTGAGTAGCTCTCGCGCAAAATCCATTGGGACGATGACATATTGTTCGTCAAAATCACTTTGTTGTACCAAAAACGAGCCGCCAAAATTGATAATCCGCTTCTTAAAAGGTTGTTCCATGAGGCTATTTTTGACCTTGCGCTTAGGCATGTATACGCTAATCGGATTGATAAGGTCAGACATATTAACGTCCAATTTTTGCTGCATCCCGAGTCCAAGAACGGCGTAATCGCGCCCATTTTCTTGGAGCGAGTAGCGCCCGAGTCGCACCATCGTGTCGAGTGCGGTTACTTCATCAAACCATTCATCTACACCTTTGATGATACCAAAATCGGTGTTTTTGCCATACTCAAACATGGCATTTTCTTCCAAGGTCTCGGAGCAATATTCGACGCTTTCGAGGGCGCGGAGTTGGGTGAGTTGCGTGGCGGTTGGCGTAAAGACTTTCCCCTCCGATGCCGTAATCCGCACATCAGGATTGAAGCGGTCAAACAAACTCCCCAACAGTTCGCCAAAGCCATTGAACACCGACAATATAATAATCAATGCCGCCGCCCCGACCGTAATACCAAATACCGAAATCCCCGAAATGATATTAATCGCATTCGTAGATTTTTTGGCGAATAAATATCTGCGTGCTATTTTAAATGGTAAATTCACTGATGAAGTCTAAACTTTGAAACGCAAATTACGACTTTATCTGCATGTATGCAGAAGAATTGTAAATTCTGTAGTTTTTTCTGAAATATATTTAACTCAAGTTGCGGATAAACCGCGAACTTGAGCAAATCCCAAATTCCAAGCACCAAATCCCAATAAAATTCAATTGAAATAGCTTAAAATTGGGATTTGGAATTTGTTTTTTGGGATTTTTCAAGTTGTCCGCAACTTGAATTATTTAGCATAAACACCACAAAACACACCTTAATATTTAAAAAAATGAGAATATTTTGCTGATTTTAAATGTCACAAATAAACATTTCTATTCTTATTCTTCATCATAAGAATAGTTTGATTATCCTCAAGTCTCTCCATTCCGGTATCTACTATAATTAGCGGTTCAATATCCGCATATTGAAAACCTATTTTCAGGGTATGTTTTTTTGTAAGTACCAAGACAGAATTAGGTTTAATTAAAATTTTGGAATTATTTTTTTTGCTAATGAGACGAAAAACGCAGACATAGCCTACGTTACGGCGAGTATTTTCAACGAAATTAGCGAGAAAAAGAAGCCGAAATTTATTAAAGATAATTCTGTCTTGGTACTTAAAAAAGAAACACATTAATTCTATTTCACCATGACAATAACTTCAAGTCCGATTAAAATCGGTCAACTCAACAAAAAGAATTTGTTGGATTTAATTTCAGGCAAAATACTGGCATTAAGAGTATATCCTTTTATCAGTATTGAAACATGTATAGAATGGCAAAAACAAATAGCCAAATCAAAGCTCATGGGCAGGTATTCAAATGCCTTAGATATACCTGTTAACCGCATTGGAATGACCTTATTTGAGACAGGTAACGACCATAAAAAACTCAAACTATATTTTAAAAAAGCTAAAGAGACATTACCTTCAATGGAAAGGATATTTGGAGAGAGAAACCCAATACAAGTTCTCTTATCTGGACTTGACACCGCATGGGCAAGTGGTGTTGTTATATCACAATTATATGGTCAAGCTATGAACCCCGGTATCATTCGTTCTTTCGAGTCGGATAAGGCAGGGGGCTTACCTGCTCACGTAGATTCATTGTCAAAAGACCTGCCGGATAGCGATGAATTTATCGACATTCGGGGGCAGCTCGCTGCCAATCTTTATTTTAGTGTATCATCAAAAGGCGGTGAATTGGAACTCTGGGATTACGCACCCGATGCTGATGAGTTGGAGTATCTTTTTACAGGAGATTACGATTTTATAGACACTAACAAACTTCCCGTCAGTTCGCAAAAACTAGGTCCAAAGGTAGGAGAACTGATACTTTTTCGCTCAAATTGTGTTCATTCTGTAGCAGCCGGAGAAGGTGGTATGCGTTCTGCTGCATCTTGTTTTATAGGATATTATGGAGCGTATCAACCGCTTACTGTTTGGGCTTAGATAGGTATTAAATAAGGTTTTGTCAATAAAGCAAACACAAGTCTAATCACAAACCACATCTATAATTTCGGAAACGGGTAATAATTCCCATTCTGCCAAATCACTCGTGAGTTTTTCGATTAGTTTCAGTTTTGAGTCTGTTTCATCTTCTCCTTTATAAGACTTCAATAAAGCCAATCTTGCTTTTATCAAATTGAGTTTTGCCGTCCTTACCTTTTCAGCCTTATTAGCGATTTTTTCCTCTGAGCTATTAGTATCCTTGCATTTCTGCAATTCCAGTACTCTTTTCCCAAAAATTTCGACCTTTCTGATAGGCTCATTTCTTGGTGGATAGGTTGGCATATTGATTCGTTTTTGATTCTTGATGAGTTGGCGGGTTTATTAAAATTGAGCATAATTCAATCTTCCCCCGTTTCATCCTCCGAATCTTTCGCGGCACGTTCCTTATCCAATTTATTAAACAACTCATCCACCTTATACATCTCATCCACCGTTTCATCCAAATAAAACTCCAAATACGGAATACGGCGCACATGCTTCCTAATCCGCTTCGCCAATTCCTGTCGCAAGCGCGTACCACTGTGATGAATCGCCTCGATGACCAATTCCTTATTATGAGCATTATACACACTCAAATAAATTCGCGCAATGCCCATATCCGGCGTCATATTTACCCGCGTGACGGTCACGAGCGCATCGCCATAAATGTAGCGACCTTCTGCCATGAGGAGATTGCTGAAACTGCGTTGTACCGTCGAAGCCACCTGCTTCTGTCTGATTGATGCCATAATTTTCATTGTAGCGGCTGGCAGAACCCCCCGTAATGACTGCTTTAGCTGTCAAGTGTATTATGGTTTAAATTATTAAAAAACAAAAACTTACACATTTGTTCTGTATATACTTGACAGTTAAAGCAGTCATTACGGTATTCGCAATCAGCCTGTGAAAGCGTAAATTAAAAGTATTTTCCGAAAAACGAAATTACAATGCCAATTAAACGCAAGATTGACCGTATAAAGTTCATTCACTGACACATCTATTCAAATTTAATTTCAAATTATTCAAAAAACAATATTCGTACAATTATATTTGTCATGGAAAGTTCAAGTACAAGAATCAAGCGCAAGTACAAATTATAGGATTTGGCTGCGCCAAATCAAGTACCATTGAACTTGCATTTGACACTTGAACTTGAACTTATGTTATTGGGTTACGACATCGGCAGTTCTTCCATAAAAGCAGCACTTGTAAATGCAAATACAGGTGCAACAATCGGCGTGGTGCATAGCCCGCATACGGAAATGAACATATTTGCCGCGCAACCCGGCTGGGCAGAACAAGACCCTGAAATGTGGTGGCAACACATTTGTTTAGCGACAAAAAAACTCCTTACACTAACAGGCGCAAACCCTGCAGATATTAAAGGCATCGGGATTTCCTATCAAATGCACGGCTTGGTGACGGTCGATAAATTCGGAAAAGCCTTGCGACCTTCTATTATATGGTGCGACAGTCGTGCAGTGGAGATTGGCGAGGCAGCTTTCGAGCGAATCGGACATGAAAAATGTGCTGAACATCACCTCAATTCTCCCGGAAATTTTACCGCTTCCAAATTAAAATGGGTACAAACCCATGAACCTGCCATTTACAATGAAATTGACAAAATCATGCTGCCCGGCGATTACATTGCTATGCGATTGACGGGGGAAATATGTACGACGATATCCGGTTTGTCAGAAGGGGTTTTATGGGATTTTAAACAAGAAAAAATCGCCAAATTGGTCTTGAATGATTACGAAATCGACCACTCGCTCATTCCCAATATCCAACCTACATTTTCCATACAAGGCACACTCACCGAAGAAGCTGCCAAAGCGACAGGTTTGCGTGCAGGCATCCCCGTCACCTATCGTGCAGGCGACCAACCGAATAATGCCCTTTCTTTGAATGTATTACAACCCGGCGAAGTAGCTGCTACAGGCGGCACATCAGGTGTAGTTTATGGCGTAGTGGATAAAGCCGTTTATGACAAAGAGATGCGTGTCAATAGTTTTGCACATGTCAATCATACAGTGGATGCACCTCGTATTGGTGTCTTATTATGTATCAATGGTGCAGGGATTCTGTATAGTTGGATGCGACAGCAAGTAAGCTTGAGTGACCGCAAGTTTTCGGAAATGAGTCAAATGGCAGATGAAGTTGCAGTTGGTTCGGAAGATTTGCGAATTTTACCTTTCGGGAATGGTGCGGAACGTATGCTCGGCAATCAAAATATCGGCGCACACATCCACAATCTCCAACTCAATACGCACACACGAGCGCACATGTATCGCGCATCATTGGAGGGAATTGGTTTTTCATTTGTCTATGGGATGCGTATCTTGCAGGAAATGGGCTTGAATATGAGTGCGATACGAGTCGGCAATGACAATTTGTTTCAATCAAAAGCCTTCACTGAAACTATCGCTACGCTGACCGATAGCCAAATTCAAGTGATAGAAACGACGGGCGCAGTAGGCGCGGCAAAAGCGGCGGGAGTTGCGGTCGGAGTATATAGTTCGCTGGAAGAGGCGATGCAAAACATTCATGTGATTTCGACGTATTTTCCTGATACAGAAAAAGGGAAATATGAGGCGGCGTACGATGATTGGAAACGATATTTAGATAAAATGTGCCAACCGTAGCACAGGCATCCAGCCTGTATTTTCGTTGGTTTTGTTTATAAATTCTCCACAATGACGCGGTGCAGGCTGGAAGCCTGTGTTACTTTATAATTATGGCAAATCAATATTTCAAGGACATCCCAAACATCAGGTACGAAGGTAAAAGTTCTGATAATCCATTATCATATAAGTGGTACGAACCAACACGTATTGTGCGTGAAAAAACGATGCTTGAACACCTTCGTTATGCGGTAGCGTACTGGCATTCGTTCTGCAATACAGGCGGCGACCCCTTTGGTGCGCCAACTAAGAAGTTTCCGTGGCTTGCGGCAGATGATGCCGTACAGCGTGCAAAGGATAAAATGGATGCGGCGTTTGAATTTATGACCAAATTGGGCGTTCCGTATTACTGTTTTCATGATGTTGATTTGGTGGATGAGGAGGATTCTTTGGCAGAATTCGAGAAGCGATTGGAGATAATTTCAGATTATGCATTGGAGCATCAGAAGGCGACAGGTGTGAAGGTCTTATGGGGTACGGCAAATCTATTTTCGCACCCGCGTTACATGAATGGCGCGGCTACAAATCCTGATTTTGAAGTCGTCGCATACGCGGGAGCGCAAGTGAAAAATGCGCTAGATGTCACCATGAAATTAGGCGGTGAAAACTACGTCTTCTGGGGTGGACGCGAGGGTTATCTTTCGCTCTTGAATACGGATATGAAGCGCGAACTCGACCACTTGGCGCGTTTCCTTACGATGGCGCGAGACTATGCGCGTGGACAAGGTTTTGAAGGTACATTTTTTATCGAACCCAAACCATGTGAACCAAGCAAACATCAATACGACTACGACGCGGCAACAGTCGCGGGCTTTTTGCGGGATTATAATTTGGCGAATGATTTTAAGATGAATATCGAAGTGAATCACGCTACGCTCGCAGGACATACTTTCCAACACGAATTACAAGTTGCGGCAGATGCACGAATGCTCGGCAGTATAGATGCCAATCGCGGCGATTATCAAAATGGCTGGGATACCGACCAATTTCCTATCAATATTTACGAACTCACACAGGCGATGTTGGTCATTATAGAATCCGGCGGCTTGCAAGGTGGCGGTATTAATTTCGATGCCAAAACACGCCGTAATTCGACGGATTTGGAAGATATGTTCCATGCACATATCGGCGGTATGGATGCCTTTGCGCGCGCCTTGCTGATTGCGGATGAGATTTTGGAGACTTCCAATTATAAACAATTGCGGACGGAAAGATATAGTTCATTTGATGAGGGTGAAAACTTATGAAGAAGGGGAATTGAGCCTGACCGACCTTTCTGCGATTGCACGACGTGTGGGTGAGCCACAACAGCGCAGCGGACGACAAGAATTATTTGAAAATATCATTAATCAGTATATTTAAAATATAGTCCGTCGTAGCACGGTGCTTCCAGCCCGTGCATGTATTACGCGAGGCACGGGCTGGAAGCACCGTGCTACGTGTTTACGTCCGAAAAAATCCGTATTTTTACAAAAAAACATACGAATACATGATTAAAAAAATCAGCATACAAAATTACAAATCTATCGTTTCCGATGAAATAGAACTCGGCAGGGTCAATGTTTTTATTGGTGAAAACGGGGCGGGGAAGTCGAATATTTTGGAGGCGGTGGCGATGTTTAGTGCGGCTCAAGGGCTTGATTTATCTATTGAAAATCTTTATAGTAAGGGTGTCAGGGTGGTCAAGCCACAACTGACTTTTAGTTCATTTTTAAGAAAGAAGCAAATAGAAAATATTTTAATTGAAGTAGATACCTTAGAAGATAATGGAGAACAGACACAAATATTATCAGACCTTGTTCCTAATTCATCTGATAGTATTCATTTTAAATGGAAAGATCTAACTCATGAAAGAGGAATCCTTGCCTTACTCTCCAATAATCAAGTAGTAGAATCGCTCTTTGATAAAATTGCACAAGAACTCAATACTTCACCAGAAATGGTGAATAATATAAAGAGTCTAATTTCTCCAAAATCAAATCCCAAGTTAAAGAATATTATCTCTAAAACCATTGATAATTATACAGATGAAATCAGACACATTGGAAACCTTGACGAGGATGATTCTTACAACTCAATGGCAAATTATCAAATTTATGCCTTATCTACTCCTGCTTTAAGAGGTATTACCAAGACGAGTTTAAAACAACCATTAGGTTTAAATGGTGAAGGACTTGATTTACTATTAAGTGCTTTTGAAGAAGAAGAATGGCAACTACTTACAGACTACAGTCATTTTATTTCATGGTTAGATAGACCACTTATTGACGAGAAAGATGTATTGAAATCCGAAGGACACCGATTAGGACGAAGCACATCTCGACTATACTTCGTTGACCAATTCATGCGAAAAAACAACAATATCTTCGCAGCAGAAAATGCGAATGAAGGCGCATTATACGTCCTGTTTTATTTAGCTTTATTTATCAGTAAAAAAACGCCCTCATTTTTTGCAATTGATAATATTGAGACGGCACTGAATCCGAAAATCTGTCGGGAATTAATGACAAGTATTGCAGCATTAGCTGAAAAAACAGACAAGCAAGTTCTCATTACTACACATAATCCGGCAATATTAGATGGCATTAATTTGAATGATGACCAACAACGATTGTTTGTCGTCAGTCGTACCGATGAAGGACATACCAAGACCAAGCGAATCCAATTCAAACCACAAAACGGACAGTCCAAATACAAGCTATCCGAACTGTGGATGCGAGGCAAATTGGGCGGTATTCCTCAAAACTTCTTATAAATGGAAAATCTCATTATCGGCATTATTGCAGAAGGAAAAAGCGACCATGCCGTCATTGCAAATATCTTGAAAGGTACTTTGGGAATTGACATTAATACACAAGTGCAATTTCTCGTCCCTCAACTTAATGCCGACGAAACTGACCTTAACAGAGGCGAACAAAGTCTGTTGCTATTCAGTAATTGGACTATCGTGCGACAACGGTGTATAGAGAGGGAGGTGATTAACGAGTTTTTTGAAGAAAATATTTTTGCTGAAAGACTCGCATTGGTCATTCAAATAGACACTGCTGAAAGGTTTTTGGAAAATTACGAAGTAATTGAACCGCCTAAAACAAAAGCTCAGGATTACTCTGAAAAATTGCGCGAAAATGTCATCCTAAAAATCAATGAATGGCTCGCCCAACCTTACGAAAATCTCTTTTATGCCATTCCAATTGAAGAAACCGAAGCATGGTTATTAGCATTGCACGAAAAAAAGAAGAGCGACACTGCCGAATACAACAAACCGAAGGAAGATTACTTCAAAGCACTGAATAAAATCCTAAAAAAGAAGGAAAAAAATGTGTTGAAGATTAAAGATGAGTTCATAAAATACAAGAATTTGAGTTGGGACTTACGCAAAAACAAAACCCTCAAAAAAGCCCGTTCCAAAAATAAAAGCCTCGACCTCTTCTGCATTTCACTAGAAGAAGGCTTGATGAATGACCTTCAAGAAAAAGAATAGTGATACCAAAATCCAAAAACTGCCCACCTCGCAGCTTCCTATGGACTAAAACGAAATCCCGTACTTATGTCGGGAAGTGAATGTTTTTAACCAACAATAAATATTTTTCATTTTAAAATAAATTTAAACGTCAATATGCTTTCGTGTATTGGCGTTTTTTGTTTGATTTTATGCAACGAGTTTTCTCAAAAAAAGACTTTTCAAAGCATCATTTTAATACAACAAAACCTTATTTGTCAAATCATTACATCAATAAAAAACAGACTTTTAATTTTTTATCATCATAATTAAAGACAGTCAAAATATCATTGCATCTCTTGATGCTTTTAATTAGTTTTGTAAGCTGTTCAATTCCAATTGTAGGCAAATTGAAAAATTCCAAAAAACAATTTCCTTTTTATGATCACCTACAATTAGAATCATGTATTAATCAAGAAACGAAATTAATTAAACAATGAGATTATTCAAATTCACTTTGCTAACCCTCGCATGTTTGCTATCCTGTTTTGCATATGCACAAGAAAACGATGAAGTCAGACGACCACACAGTTACGTCAAACTTACGCTTCAAAGCAGCGCATCTTACTCATTTAATATGCGTACACCATCTGTCATTCAACTGGATCCGAGAGGTCGCAGGAGAGTCACCCTAAAAGTCGGTCAGGAAGTCACGTATGCAAAGAGTTTCAAACAGCATCCGCTTTTTGTGGTGACGCACGAAATGAACGGTACCATCATTGATGTCACCGCAACTGCCAAATTGAGAAATAAAGGCGATACCGAAACCATTGTCTATATCCGACCGCCACAAGACCAAGTCACTCCGTCTGCTAATTCAGGAGGCACTTACGACCCAAACACAAGCCGCAAAAACCCAACAGTCAATGGCTCGTGGCAACATTATGAACGAGGCATCACCACACGAGGTGATTACGGAACGGTCATGCATCACCCTGCTCTGCGCGACCTGATTGCAGAGCATAAAACAGTAGCAGTCGTACCTGTCAGTGTAACGATTACCGACAAAAAAATGACTAAAAACAAAAAAAATACCCCCGAAGCCATCGCTGAAAAAGAACAACAGTTTCAAACGGACTTTCAACTTTCTTTTTACGAACGCCTCGTCAAGATGCAAGAAAAAGACAAACTCACGATCACCATACAAGATGTGGATGAAACCAATCGTCTACTCGCCGAGAATGGTATCGAAAGCATCGAAGACCTTTTTGACGAATCACCCAGCAAAATTACCGATATACTTGGCGTGGATGCCTTATTCTCTGCCGATGTGGAGATATTACAAATGATGAGCAAAGGCGGAGCCATTGCGCTCAACCTCATTTCCGACAGGGCAGTCACCACCGACCGCTCAAAAGTCACGCTCACGCTATACGACGGATACACGGGCGCGCGCATATGGGAAGTTTGGCAACGATTCGATAATTTTACTCCATTCTGGAAAACAGAAACGCTCATACAAACCATGCTCAAAGGCGAAGTGGATAAATATTTTCCGTATCACGTCAGATTCCGATAACGATATTTTGAATGTTGAAACGCCAATACGCTTGCTGTGTATTGGCGTTTTTTTTATTTTTGTGAAAAATTTTTAATCATAAAAATTCTATCATGCAATCACTAAAATTAACTTTATTACTCCTTATTTGCCTTTTCTCAAGTTTTGCGTTTGCCCAAGAAGAAAACGACAAGCAACTTGTCCCTCCACCTCCATCACCCGAAATAATTGAAGAATCGGAACAAGTCTATACTATTGTAGAAGAAATGCCGCGTTTTTCCGGCTGTGAAGATATGGACGGTATGAATAGTGAAAAAGTGCGTTGTGCCGAAAAAAAGATGCTCGAATTTCTCTATGACAACCTTACTTATCCTCAGGCTGCCAAAGAAAATTGTATTGAAGGTGTGGTTGTTGCCCGCTTTACCATTGAAAAAGACGGTTCGCTTTCCAATACAAAAATACTACGTGCGCTGGACAATGATTGTGATGAAGAAGCCCTGAGAGTAGTCAATATGATGCCCAATTGGATTCCGGGTAAACAAAGAAATGAAATAGTAAGAGTAGAATATAACTTACCCATCAGATTCAAAGATCAAGATAACCCTTGCAGTGCTACTTTTATGCTAGAAAATGATGGTAAAAAAGCCTTCACTGTCAATACGCCAGATGGTCCGATAACTATTTCCCCAAACTCTTACAAGCCAATGAAATTAGACATTGGAACAACGCTTACTTATACTCGCAAATCAAAAGAATTTACACTCTTACAGGTTACAGAAGATATGGATGGAAAAGCGATTAGTATACAAAAAGTCATGAAAAAAGGACGATAGTTTTCCACTTCAATATTTTTTGATAAAACGCCAATGCATGCACGCGTACTGGCGTTTTATCAAAAACATCACGGTATCACCCCGGAAAACGTATCACATCCTGCTCCCGTATCCACCAACCGTCTGATTTTACCCAGTCAATTTTTTTGTCTGTTACTTTGATAATTGTCCCCTTTCTTAAGAGCGTATCAAAAGGTGCTATCGGCATTGTATCGGGTTGAGCAAATACCTCTGCACCGTCTTTCTTTATCGTGCGAATATACCGCCAATCAGTTTTTTTATTCAATGTATAAACATCGCTAAATCCTTGATTTTTGGTACAATTGATATGTGATTTTTCAAATGCCAAATCAAAAGAAAGCGAATCTTGCATCGTCATCACTCCAAAAACTTCCTCCAAACGATGTCCTATTCGCCAACTAATCATATTCGTTTTCTCTCCTGCAAATTTTCCTACGAAATAAAAATAGCAACTGTCTTGTGCGTCATTTTCTGTATTAATTTCTGATTGATAAATGCCGGAAATTTCTTTCGTAGATTCATTATAAGCAAGAATGACGTGGTTGCCGTATTCGCCGGATATTGGTGGGGAGCATTCAGGGTTTTCGCTACAGGAAATAATCAGGAAACATAAAAACAACCCCAAACCTATAAGGTTTTTATTAATTTTAAATAATAAAACGTCCCACATACGCAGGGTTGAAACCCTGCGCTTTTGTGATTTACACGTTAGTTTCGCAAAAGCGGTGGGTTTCAACCCACCGCGAATAAATGGGACGTTTATTTTATAAAAATCAATAAAAACCTTATAGGTTTTGCTTGTACTTTTGTCTTGAAAGTTCATTTTCTTTATTGGAAAATTGCTAATCTAACGCGACACGGGCTGGAAGCACCGTGTTACAAATATACCTCAATTTTTTCCAACAACCATTTCTTATCCGCTACGGCGGCGGATTCTTCGACCCTTTTTTGGAGTTTTTGGGCAGCTTGTAGATTGTTATAGGGGAGTTTATTCATTTTTTTGACGAAGCGAATGAGGTTGAGATATTGACGTTGCTTGAGTTTAGCAATCAATTTATTGCGCAGCAAAAATATACGGAAGCTCTCTAATAAAGCCTCCATTGGTTCGGGTTCGTCGAGTTCATAATACGTTTTGATGAGCAGCCATTTCCCGTCGAGAGCATAGTACAAATCTTGGTATTCGACTTCGCGCAGGAGTTCGATGACCTTGTCGTATTCACGCTTGTGGAAGTAGACGGAAGCGAGATTGTAAGTGATGGCATTTTCGCGAAAATCTTTGGGGAGGCGGTCGCTATATTGGCGAATGATGTTTTCTATCCAATCAAATTCGCCGATGCGCACACCCACCGCAACCATATTTTTGAAATCCCAGGGAAGCAATTCACCATTGTTGAATATCGTGCCTTTTTCGAGTAGCGTATTGTAGATATCAAAAAGCTGGTGGAAATATTCCTTCTTACCAGTATTGATTTTTTTGATGCAATAATTTTGTGCGAAGATGTACAAATCGCGCAATTCGGGTTGCGGGAAAAGGTCGCCATAATTATTGAGCAATTCGCGCAGACGATGAAAGTAGGTTTCATCTTCCGCATCCGAAAAGGTCAGCATCACCTGATAATACACCTGCACCGACGGCGGATAAGCCTCAACATTTCCTTTTAATTCATTAAGGAACACATCTATAAAGCCAATTTCAAAATCCTTATTGATGATATTTTTGTAGTTAAGTGCATTGCAATAGTTTTTTAGTTTTTGGGTGAGGTAGAAATTGTCGAGACTTTTATCAAAGTCTTCGAGCGTGATTTTATTGGTGCGTTGGATACGGCGAATTTGGAATCTATCCACCTCATTTTCCAATAAAAAATGTTTGAGATGATAATAAATATCGCGGTGCGGAAGGGTTTCTTCCAATCGCCGAATATTGGTTTCTTTTGCGGAGAAATGTTGGTCGAGTTGTCGTTTGTTGAGTGATTGAAGGAGGTAGACATTTTTGATGACATCAGAGGCATCAAACTCACGATACATCAGAAAATTTTCGCCCAAGCGTGTCAGTTCCGAACAGTATTTTCGGAAACGAACATCGTTGTAGGTAGTCTTGGGATTGAGCTTTAACCAAAGTGTATTTTTATCCGTGAATGGCTTGTTGGTTTTAATGCTTTTGGCGAGCAGGTCGTACAATTTTAGCAGGGTTTCATTATCATTGAAAAAGGGAGAAAGGAGGTATTTACGAAATTGCGTATGCTCATTCGGTGAGAAGGTTTGGAGCAACCGCGTTAATTTTTTAGCAATCATTCTACGAGAAGTCAGAAGTCAGACCATTGCATTGTCAGAGGTCAGATTTTTCATCTCTCTGACTTCTGTCATCGTAGGTCTTTGAGTTTCCCAATTAATTCAGAAATGTGCTGTAGTTCCCCGTTTTTATCATAATACAAATAAAAAACAGGGTGGTTCCATTTTTCGTTGGCAATGCGGTTGAAGGTAATCACTTCCGCACGCATATGTGTAAAAGTCACGGGTTTGACCTGAATACCCGCCTTCATATTGCCATTTTTTTGCAATAAAATATCAATTCGCAATTCTTCATCCAAATATCCGGCAGCTTCTGTGACATCAAATTCGGGTAAAAGACGAGTGATTTCGCGGATAGCGCGCTTTTCAATAATGCCGCCTTTGAGCGATTGTACCACAAAAAGGTTATACTCCCATTGAATGCATTCTTGCAATGAAAAACGGTATTTACCCCAATACTTGAGTTGTGCTTCGTAGAGGTTGCGCCCGAAGTCTGTTACTGTTCCTTGACTTTTGATGCCGCAAGTACAGGTGTTTTCATAATGATAACGGATGAGTTCGACCAATTCATCCTTGCTCTTAGGTTGGTGCGTTTTGATGAGTTTCATAACAGGCACGCTACGACTTGGGGCTGAGATGCCCATTTTGCCGTTCAGTTCGTTGAGTGGTCCTCCGGTGTATGCCATGATTCGAGGTCATAGGGCTTCGCCCCATGTTAGTGGATTTCGCTCCTTTGGAGCTTTTTGAGAATACATTATCAAGACGAATATATTTATTTTTAATCATTTTACAAAAAAATGCCCACCGAAAAATACATTCGGCAGGCATGAGATGAATAATTGCTAAAAAAAGAGTGCCTTTCAATTGATGAATTGACGAGCTGTGGAGTTGATGAGTTGACGAAATTTTCACATCAACACATCAATTCGTCAATTCAACAACTCGTCTAGTTCAACTTTACAATTTTCTTATGTCCTGTTTGCCATTCGTCGCTCATCAGGCTAATGAAGTAAGTTCCTGCTTCGAGTCCGTTTAAATCGAAATCAACGAGATTCTCACCTTGTGCAAGTGATTTGGGAATACTTCCGACCAATCTACCGTGAATATCAACTACATTGATATTGACATTTGCGGATTCGATGATATGAATTTTCAAAAAAGAAGCCGCACCACCAACGACAGGATTCGGGAATATGTCGGAAATATCATTGACATCAACATCACGAAAACAATCAGTATACACCACATATCCTAATGCAAATTCGGACTCCGAACCATCCAAATCAACAACCGTCAAGCGATAATAATTTTTTGAACGGACATTTTTATCCAACATTACATAATCTCGAACAGACAGCGAAAAGCCTGCCGCCAGTACGCGGTCTACCTCCGTATAATTCATACCGTCCGAGCTGCGTTCTATGATAAAATAGTCTGTATTTTCCTCCGTCTGTGTCGTCCAAGTCACTTTGATGCCATCGCAATGTTCGTTGGCATCCAATACCACCGCATCGAAATCGCTCAATGAAATTGGTAGAGCGCAAAGCTCATCTTCAAAGTCAACCGTTGTGAAATCCGTCACATCCGGGCAAGCCGCGCCACTCAAGGTCAGCGTCACTGCTCCCGCAAGACTATCTTGAGCAGATGCATAATACACAGGCGTAACGGCATTCGGGTCATCAAAATATCCTGTTCCGCTTGTGGTCCATTCAATCGTATTTACGTTGACAGCTTGTGCGTCTAATGTTACTACGATGCCGTCAGGACCGCAAGTTGCCACGGGCGTGTCCGATACATTGACCGATACTTGCACGCTCGTAGGCACGACCACATCTGCTTCCACACTAATATCCAAACCATTCCACCAAACATTCAGTGTTTGCTCATTGGCGTAGCCATAATCATTACAAATCGTACCCGATGAACTCACACAGCCCGGATCGATGGTTGTCGCATCTCCGCCCAAGTTGGTATTATCCCAATACAAACCAATGTATCCGGGAGTACCCGGGCGTACCAATTGCGCTTTCAAACCCGTCAAACCTTCAATGTCATACAGTGGTAAATGCACAATACTACCGCCGATAAATAAACGGATTTTGAAAACCGTACCGTCGGGAATGTTATTGCCATTACCATCCAATCTATCCCATTCAATGGTATTCGCGCCCACCTGAATGGATTGTGCCGGATAAGTCACATCTTCTGAACCTGCACCATAAGGCGGAAAATCCAAGGTGACATCACCTACACCTTCCACATTAGTATCGAAAGTGATAAAAATCTCGCCCGAACCACATTGGT
>JAHDEO010000094.1 GCA_020628725.1 Saprospiraceae bacterium | reverse complement strand
TAGATAAAAGAAAGCGGCATCAACTCGTAAGCTGATGCCGCTTTTATGTTTTGTATTTCTTGTAAAAAATAATGAACAATTAATGAATATTATAATTTTTGCAAAGCAAAACAAATTAATCATCAATCGTTCACCGTTCATCATTATCAATCTAATTTAACAAATCTCTCCGCAGACGATCGCCAATCTGCCCCTTCAATGATAAGGACATATTGAGCAGCCGGAAGTCGCGTCGGATCTACTGTAATCAGGTTAGAACCTAAGAATATCGTAATCGGCACTTCCATCATCGTTCTGCCAAGCATGTCGCGAACGACTACTCTGGCATCTTCGTGATTCATGTTGCTATTAAACTGAACATTCACCAATTGATTAGTCGTCGGATTCGGGAAGATGTCCGAGATAGATATGCCTCCGGCACAATCCGCCTGTATCGTGAAGATGTCAGAATATTCTGTCTGACCATCGTTATCCACGATTCTCAATCGATAATAATTCGTCGCTGTCAATTGCGTATCTGTGTATGTGTAATCCACAGCAATGCCTTCACCACCAAGAGCATCTACGCGGTCTATCGTGGTGAATACTGCGCCGTCATAGCTGCGTTGAATATCAAAATGACTCACGTTAATCTCCGATGCGGTTCCCCAGCTCAATATCGCCGCACAATCTTCCTCTGTACCTTTGAAGTACGACAATTCGACAGGAAGCTGGTCCGGATCGTCCACGACATCACCGCCGCCGCCGTCAGTTTCATCACAATCAGGCGAAATCGTAATATCGTAAGTGATTCGACCAAATCTCACAGAGAACTCTGTACCCGGAGGCGCAAACTGTCCCGGTGAGCCTGCTGATACCGGATTCTGCTCCTCGGTATCACGGAATCTCAATTTCCAAACACCACCACCTGAAGATTGTGTAGGTACAGAAGCCACCGGTAAGAAGAATTGGAATAAGGCATCATTACCATCACATTCTCCGGTTGGTGCAGCGAATACCGGGAATACTGTACCCGCAGGGTCAGTCACTTCAACCTCCACATCACGCTCACAGGAATTACCCTCAGGACGGAAGAAGAAGTCCAAAATAACCGAATTGACCACTGCATTATCAGGTACACCCGGATCGATAATGAGGATACTATCACTCTCATTAAAGTCAGCATTATCAAATTCTGCTCCTACAAAGACGTCCTTATCTGTAACAAGTGCTACATCATCCGTAAAGTCTGTTGGCGTCACTATGATGACCTGCTCACATGTAGCTGTATTACCTGCGGGATCGGTCACTACCCATGTAATGACAGTCGTACCTACAGGATAAATATCAGAAGCACTTGAAGTCGTATTATAGCTGTTTGTAATGATTGTATTTTCCTGACAATCTGTGAAATCTACACCAAATTGAGGCACTGCAATCACTACAGGACCTTCACATTCACCCGGAGGACCGGCTATTGTGATGTCTTCAGGACAATTCAAAATGACAGGTGGTTCGTTGTCTATTACCGTGACATCAAAGGAACAAATGTGTGTGTTGCCATCTGCGTCTTCGGCAGTGTAAGTTACAGTAGTTGTACCAAAATCAAAGGTATCTCCCGGATTGTGCGTACTACTCGTAATTTCTGCTTCGCAATTATCCAACACATCTATATCCCAAGTAACTACAGCATCACAAGCACCATTGTCAAATGGAACAGTAATATCCGCAGGGCAAACCAATACAGGATCTTCTCTGTCTTCTACTGTAACATCAAAACTACAAGTCAATTCTACGCCTTCGCTATTGACAGTCGTGTAAGCTACAGTGGTTGTACCTATAGAGAAGAAATCCCCCGGATTGTGTGTATTATCCGTAATTTCTGCTCCACAATTATCAATCGGAATTGGTGGTGTCCAGTTCACAATAGCACCACATTCACCATCATCATTAGATACTGTAATATCTGCCGGACAAGTGAGCATCGGGTCTTCGGTATCTTCTACCGTCACCGTGAACATGCAGGTAACAACATTGCCCGCTTCATCTACTGCTTCATACACAACGTTGGTAGTACCTATCGGGAATAATGATCCCGGATTTGGTTTGCTATCTACATCTGATATACCGCAGTTATCTGTGAATGTCGGTGGTTCCCAAGTCACGACAGCACTACATGCTCCCGGATCGTTAGGCACAACAATGTCGTCAGGACAACCCGTAACCACAGGTGGTTCTCTATCTTCTACCGTAACATCGAAACTACACTCAGTTATATTACCCTCTGCATCAGTGACCGTATATGTTACAGTCGTTGTTCCAACCAAGAAAATAGCACCCGGCTCTACTGTCGAGCTAATAGACGCTCCCGGACAATTATCACTGAATTGCGGCGGATCCCAATTGACAACAGCCGCACAAGCTCCCGGTATGTTACCTACGGTAATGTCTTCTGGACATGTAATCGTTGGTACTTCTTTATCTACTACCGTGATGTCGAAACTACATGAAATTTCTACACCGTCTTCAGCAGTAGCTGTATACGTCACAGTCGTTGTACCAACAGAGAAGAAATCACCCGGATTGTGGCTGCTACTCGTAAGTTCTGCACCACAATTGTCGAATGGTGTAGGTACAGTCCAACTAACGGCTGCGCCGCATTCACCTTCATCATTGAAGACAGTAATATCTGTCGGACACTCCAGTGTAGGTGGTTCATTATCTAATACCGTCACGGTGAAAGCGCATACATTAGCATTACCCGCATCATCTAAAATACCATATAATACAGTGGTTGTGCCCAATGGGAATAATGCACCCGGCGTATGTGTATTTCCAACGATTAAAGCAGCACAATTATCTGCTACAATCGGTGCATCCCATTCAACAGCCGCACTACATTGTCCCGGATCGGCAAATACCGTAATATTCTCAGGACAAGATGTTGCTACAGGTGGTTCAATGTCATTAACTGTAACATTAAAGTTACACTCCGTTACATTTCCTTCGGTATCAGTCAATGTATAAGTTACAAGTGTATTACCAACAGGGAAGAATGTACCCGGCAGGTGAGAGATACTAATATCTGCTACATTACAATTATCATCTAATGCAGGCAATGACCAATTCACAATTCCACCACATTGTCCCGGATCGCTTGTTGCAGTAATATCCTCAGGACAAGTCACTGTAGGAACTTCTGTGTCTATTACCGTAACATCAAAACTACAATCAACCTGCATACCTGTAATATCCGTAGCGGTGTAACTCACTGTTGTAGTACCAACAGGGAAAACATCGCCCGGATTGTGACTGCTGCTTGTAATTTCTGCGCCACAATTATCAATTGGTGTGGGCACAGTCCAACTCACTGCAGCATTACATTGTCCCGGATCTGTAGATACCGTAATATCTGCCGGACAATCCATTGTCGGAGCTTCTTGATCCACTACCGTCACGGTGAATACACAAGTTGTACCATTACCGGAGCCATCCAAAATACCATATAATACCGTCGTAGTACCAAGCGGGAATAATGCCCCCGGCGTATGTGTACTACCTGCAATGATAGAAGAACAGTTGTCTACCGTAATAGGCGTATCCCATGTTACCGCAGCACTACAAGTACCCGGATCGGTGGCTATCACGATATTAGAAGGACATTCAATTACTTGAGGTGCTTCATTATCCTCTACCGTCACGGTGAAACTACATGCATTTGTATTGCCCTCTTCATCCGTGATAAAGTAATCTACAGTTGTTACCCCTACGGGGAATATATCGCCCGGACTATATGTACTTGTGATTTCAGTGACACCACAATTATCATTTACCGCAGGTGCAGACCAATTGACCGCAGCAAAACATTGTCCCGGCGCATTATCAACTACTATATCATCAGGACAAGTGATTGTTGGTACTTCTTTGTCAATGACAACGACATCAAAGCTACACGAAATCTCTACACCTGTTGGGTCCGTTGCTGTATATGTTACGGTAGTTGTACCAACGGGGAATGCATCACCCGGATCGTGCGTACTGCTTGCGATACTCGCACCGCAATTGTCAAATGGTTCGGGTACTGCCCAATCCACGACTGCACTACATTGTCCCGGATCAGTAAATGCCGTAATATCGGCAGGACATTCCATCGTAGGTGCTTCTTCGTCGATTACTGTGACGAAGAAAGTACAAATATTAGCATTACCTGACTCATCTAAAATACCATAGAGTACAAATGTTGTCCCTATCGGGAAGAATGAACCCGGTACATGCGTACTACCTACAGGAGCTGCCTGACAATTATCCGCTACGATAGGTACTGACCAGTCAACAATAGCACCACACTCGCCCGGATCGGCAGACACGACAATATCCTCAGGACAAATCTGAACGACTGGCGGCTCAATATCATTCACCGTAACAGTGAAAGTGCACTCTGCCGTATTTCCTGCATCATCCGTAGCAATGTAAGTAACAATTGTAGTACCGGCGGGGAAGAAATCTCCCGGCTGATAGTCACTTGATACCGTTGCACCACAATTGTCTGTAGCATTCGGAATTTGCCAACTTGCTACCGCACCGCATTGTCCCGGTTCGTTATTGATTATAATATCGGCAGGACATTGAACTACAGGTGGTTCTTTATCCGAAACCACTACATCAAAGCTGCATGAGGCTGTATTACCTCCCGGATCCGTCGCTGTATAAGTTACAGTTGTTGTACCAACCGGGAATACATCGCCAGAATTGTGTGTACTTGTAAGTGTCACTACGGCAGCACAGTTATCTACTACCGTGGGTGGTCCCCAGACAACAACAGCGTCACACTCGCCTTCGGCTGTGAAGACATTGACAATATCATCTTGACAAATAACATCTACTATCGGCTCCAAATCCGATACTATCACATCGAAAGCACATTCAAAGAGATTGCCGGAAGCGTCTGTAGCAGTGTAAATTACAGTCGTAGTACCAACCGGGAATATATCGCCGGGTTCGTAATTACTGCCTGTAATCGTGATGCCGCAATTTGCATCAGGAACGGGTGGTTCCCAAGTTACAAATGCTTCACAGACTCCATCTGTTAAGAAAGTAGTAATGTTTTCAGGACAATCCCATACATCGGTTTCTCCATCGTTTATTACTGTTATATCAAAACTACATTCAAACATATTTCCACCGGAATCAACACCTACATAAGTTACGGTAGTTATTCCCGCAGGGAAATTATCACCTGACTCGTAATTGGCAGTGAGTGTTGCCAAATCACATCCATTTGTCAATGTTGGTAATTCCCATGAAACGGAAGTCAGACAAGAATTCGGTTCAGCATTCACTGTAATATCCGTCGGACATGTAAGTGTTGGTACGAAATCGTAAGCCACATTTACATCAAAGCTACAAGTATTAGTGCTGCCGCTTCCGTCTGTAACTACATATGTTACTGTTGTTGTACCGACCGGGAATGTATCGCCCGGATTGTGTGAACTTATCACAGAGACAATATCACAATTTTCATCCGGTGTAGGTGGTTCCCAAGTCGCAGTTACTTCGCATTGTCCATTATCTGTATCCAAAATTAAGTCAATATCTTCAGGACAATTTAAGATAATCGGTACGCCATTGTTGACGACAACTACATCGAAATTACATTCAAATAAATTGCCTCCTGTATCTGTACCTGTGTAAGTGACGGTGGTTGTACCTGTCGGGAATACATCGCCCGGTTCGAAATTGCTGACGAGTGTAGCAACGCTACAACCATTATCCAGCATCGGTGGTGTCCACGTTGCGGTGGTTGTACAGGTTCCTGCGTCTGTACTGAGCGTAATATCCGCAGGACAAACCAATTCAGGTGTTTCGCTATAATTAATGGTAATGTCAAAATCACATTGATATACATTACCTGCTCCATCAACGGCAGTGTATACCACAGTTGTTGTTCCGACTGAGAATATATCACCGGGTTCGTGCGTGCTGCCTGTGATGGTAATATTACACTCAGGATTAGTTGTAGGTGGAACCCATACAACTGATGCCTGACATTGTCCCGGGAATAATGGGATGGTAATATCATTCGGACAATCAAAAACAGATGTTTCGTCATCATTGAGTACGGTAATATCGAAACTACATTCAAATGTACCGCCACTTGCATCTGTACCTACATAAGTAACTGTAGTGACTCCTGCCGGGAAGTTATCGCCCGGTTCAAAATTACTTGCCAAATTCGTCAATACACAATCATTACTCAATGTCGGCGGTATCCATGTAACGCTCGTTGTACAATTGCCCGAAATTGCATTGACTGTAATATCCAAAGGACATACAAGCGTAGTGGTCGCGTCATAACCGACTATCACATCAAAGCTACAAGTAGCTTCATTACCATTTCCATCCGTAATAACATAGGTCACTGTGGTAATACCGACCGGGAATACATCGCCCGGATTGTGACTGCTGCTTGTGATAGTCGCATCACAATTTTCATCTATTACGGGTAATGTCCATGTTGCAGTGGCATCACATTCACCGGGTGCTGTGCTTACTGTCACATCAGCAGGGCATTCTACAAGGGGTGATCCGTTGCTATTCACAGTCACATTGAAGCTACATGTAAATACATTTCCTCCAGTATCTATTCCTGTATAAGTGACCACAGTTGTACCAATCGGGAACGAATCGCCCGGTGTGTAATCACCTTGCAAATCATCTAATCCACACGTACTGCTGAATATTGGTACCGACCAAGTAACAGGTGCCGTACAAGTGCCTTCTACTGCATCTACCGTAATATCTTGAGGGCAAACCAATTCAGGTGTTTCCTGATATGTTACGATAATATCGAAGGTACATTCAACTACATTGCCCGCATCATCCGTCGCGGTATAGGTGACAGTCGTTGTACCAATCGGGAATATATCGCCGGGTTCGTGCGAACTACCTGTAATGGTAATACCACAATTCGGGTCGGGTATTGGCGGATCCCAACTTACTGCTGTTTCACATTGTCCGGGTGGCACACCTACTGTGACATCATCCGGGCAAACCAAAGGAGAGGCTCCAACATCACCTGTAACGGTGACATCAAAACTACATTCAAAGGTATTGCCTCCGAAATCTTCTGCTGTGTAAGTTACAGTTGTCGTACCAATTGGGAACGAATCGCCGGGATTGAAATCACCCGTCACTGTTGACAGTCCACAATCATTACTCAAGGTTGGTAATTCCCAAGAAACAGATGCCGTACATGCACCCGGTTGTGCTGCTATGGTAATGTCATTGGGACATACCAAAGTCGGATTTATGTCGTATGCTACATTTACATCAAAAGTACATATCGTCTCATTGCCATCTGAATCAGTAGCAACATAGGTCACGGTTGTCGTTCCCGCAGGGAATGCATCACCCGGATTATGTGAACTACTTGTGATGACTGCATCACAATTTTCATCTACCACAGGCGGTATCCAAGTCACGAAGGCTTCGCACTGACCGGGAGCTGCTGTTACGCTAATATCATTCGGACAATTCAAAATTATCGGCGGTCCGGTGCTATTCACAGTCACATTGAAGCTACATGTGAATACATTTCCACCACCATCAACACCTGTATAAGTTACAGTAGTTGTACCAATCGGGAACGAATCGCCCGGATCGAAATTACCTGTCAAAGTAGCCAATCCACATGTACTGCTGAATATCGGCACAGACCAAGTGACAGATGCCGCACAAGTACCTACTACTGCATCCACAACAATGTCTTCAGGACAAATTAATTCAGGTGTTTCGGCATATGTTACGGTAATATCGAAACTACATTCAATGATATTACCTGCATCATCCGTCGCAGTATAGGTAACAGTTGTTGTACCTATCTGGAATACATCGCCGGGTTCAAAATTGCTACCTGTAACGGTAATACCACAATTCGGGTCAGGCACAGGCGGATTCCATGTAACTGAGGTTTCGCATTGTCCGGGAACAACACTTACTGTAATATCATCAGGACAGACCAACGGAGAAGCTCCAATATCACCCGAAACAGTGACATCAAAACTACAGGTAAATACATTTCCACCGAAATCTTCTCCTGTATAAGTAACTGTCGTCACACCAATCGGGAATACATCGCCGGGCGCATAATTACCTGTTACGGTTGAGAGTTCGCAGTCATTGCTCAATGTCGGCACACTCCAAGTGGCAGTTGCCGTACAAGCCCCTGCTGCTGCATCAATTGTAATATCTGAAGGACAAACCAATGATGGTGTTTCGTTGTATTCAACTGTTATATCGAAACTACATTCTATTTGACTACCATCTGAATTTGTAGCTGTGTAAGTAACCGTTGTGGTACCTGCGGGGAATATATCGCCGGGTTCGTGCGTGCTACTTATATTACTGACATCACAATTTTCGTCAATCGTAGGTGGTGTCCACGTAATTGAAGCTTCACATTGACCGGGTGCTGCAACTATGCTAATATCATTCGGACAATTCAAAAACGAAGGTGTTCCGTTGCTATTCACCGTAACATCAAAACTACATGTAAATTCATTGCCTCCATTATCTACACCTGTATAAGTTACAGTAGTTGTACCAATAGGGAAGCTATCACCGGGAGCAAAATTACCTGTTAATGTCGCTAATCCACAAGTACTGCTGAATATGGGCGGTGCCCAAGTCACGGGTGCAGAACAAGTTCCTTGAATTGCATCTACCGTAATATCATTCGGACAAATCAAACTTGGATTATCACTGTATGTTACTGTGATGTCAAAACTGCATTCGAGTGTATTGCCACTATCGTCAACGGCAGTGTAAGTAACCGTCGTTGTACCAATTGGGAATACATCGCCGGGTTCATGTGTGCTGCTTGTAATGGTAATACCACAATTAGGGTCGGGCATTGGCGGTGTCCAAGTTACGGAAGTGGCGCATTGTCCGGGCGTAACGCTTTGCGTAATATCATTCGGGCAAACTAAAGCGGAAGCTCCTACATCTCCATTAACCGTGATGTCAAAGCTACATGTAAATACATTTCCTCCGAAATCTTCTGCCGTATACGTAACAGTAGTCGTACCAATCGGCAGTGCATCGCCGGATTCGTAATTCGCCGTTACCGTTGACAATCCACAATCATTACTTAATGTCGGAATTTCCCAAGTAACAATTGCCGTACACGCACCTGCTGCTGCATCGACTGTAATATCCGCAGGACACACCAATGTTGGCGTTATATCGTATGCTATATTTACATCAAAACTACATTCTATCGTATTACCATTTGGATCGGTGGCAATGTAGGTAACAGTAGTTGTACCTGCGGGGAATACATCACCGGGATCATGGCTGCTACTTGTGATGACGAAACCACAATTCTCGTCTACCGTAGGTGGTATCCAAGTCGCCGTGGCATCACATTCACCGGGAGCTGCGACCAAATCAATATCAGCAGGACAGTTCAAAAATACCGGATTGCCACCGCCAGAAACAATGACGTCGAAGCTACATGTAAATACATTTCCGCCACCATCTACACCTGTGTACGTGACAGTAGTTGTGCCAATTGGGAAACTATCACCCGGTGAATAATCGCCCGTTAAAGTAGCCAATCCACATGTACTACTGAATATTGGTGGTGCCCAAGTTACAGGAGAAGAACAGGTTCCCGGAAGTGCATCTACCTCGATATTTTGTGGGCAAATTAAAACCGGGTCATTGCTATATGTTACGGTAATATCAAAACTACATTCTATCGTATTACCATTATCATTAATCGCTGTGTAAGTAACTGTCGTTGTACCTATAGGGAATATATCGCCCGGATTGAAGTCGCCTTGTATCATCGTAATCCCACAATTCGGGTCGGGTTGAGGTGGCGTCCAAGTTACGGAAGCTTCGCATTGTCCCGGAATAACACTAATTGTAATATCATTAGGACAGATAAGCGCGCCTTCTTGGTCATCGCCAATTACGGTGACGTCGAAACTACATTCAAAGGTATTTCCGGCAGCATCCGAGCCTGTATAAGTCACGGTCGTTGTGCCAATCGGGAATGCATCGCCGGGTTCAAAATTGCTGGTTAAGGTCGTTAATTCGCAATCATTGCTCAATGTCGGTGCTATCCATGTGGCTGATGCCGTACATGCTGCAGGAGCCGCATTAACGGTAATATCCGAAGGACAAACTAAAGTTGGATTGGATTCGTATGTTACAGTCACATCAAAACTACATTCTGCCTCTTGTCCGTCTGCATCAGTAATTACGTATGTTACCGTAGTCGTTCCAATCGGGAATATATCACCCGGTTCGTGTGAACTACTTGTGATAACTGCATTGCAATTCGGGTCGGGGGTTGGTGGTGTCCAAGTCACTGCGGCATCACATTGACCTGATGCTACTTCTACATCAATATCATTCGGACAATCCAAAATTAATGGCGGTCCGCTGCTGTTTATCGTAATATCAAAATCACATTCAAAAGTATTACCTGCTAAATCTGTCGCGGTATAAATTACCGTTGTCGTACCAACAGGGAATAAATCACCGGGTTCAAAATTACTGGTTAGAGTCAATAAGTCGCAATTATTGCTCAAAGTCGGCGGCACCCAAGTGAGGGCAGCCACACAAGCTCCCGGACTCGCCGTTAGCGTGATACTTTGTGGACAGAATAGCAGCGGTGTTTGGTTATAAACCACTGTAATGTCGAAACTACATACGGCTTCTTGTCCATTGCCATCAGTAGCAGTGTAAGTAACCGTCGTTGTACCGATTGGGAATATATCACCGGGTTCGTGTGAACTGCTTGTGATGATTGCGTCGCAATTTTCATCTACCGTAGGTGGCAACCAAGTGGCTGATGCTTCACATTGTCCCGGAGGTGCAGCGATAGAAATATCAATAGGACAATTGATAATAATCGGTGGTCCTTGATTGATAACGGTAACATCGAAACTACATGTAAATACATTTCCGAGTGCATCTGTACCTGTGTAAGTCACAGTTGTTGTGCCTGTTGGGAAATCATCACCGGGTTCAAAATTACTGGTTAGGGTCGTTAACTGGCAATCATCACTCAAAGTTGGTGGTGTCCAAGTTACAGATGTAGCTGTACATGAGCCTGCATCTGCATTTACTGAAATATCATTAGGACAAACTAAGGTCGGAGTAGATGTATAGGTGACAGTAATATCGAAACTACATTCAAAGGTATTTCCTGTCTGGTCTTCGGCGGTATATGTAACCGTTGTCGTTCCAATAGGAAACGCATCACCGGGTGCATGTGTGCTGCCTGTGATGACTGCACCACAATTTTCGTCCGGCACAGGTGGTGTCCATGTACCAATAGCTTCACATTGACCAGCCGCTGCTACCAGATTAATGTCGTCAGGACATTCTAAAACGGTCGTATTTTCATCATTGACAACAGTGACATCAAAACTACATTCAAATACAAGTCCACCGCCTGTCATGCCTGTGTAGGTAACAGTCGTTGTACCTGCCGGGAAATTATCACCCGGATTGAAGTTACTGGTTAATGTTGCTAATTCACAACCATTGCTCAATGTCGGTGGTACCCACGCAACGGATGTTACACAATCTCCTACGGGCGCATTCACCGAAATATCATCAGGACAATCTAAAGTTGGATTAGAATTGAAATTTATCGTTACATCAAAACTACATTCATTTGTATTGCCGCTACCGTCAGTCACTACGTAGGTGACGGTTGTTGTTCCCGGAGGGAATATATCACCCGGAGCGTGCGTGCTGCTTGTAATGACTGCATCACAATTCGGGTCGGGTGAAGGTGGTGTCCAATTGACTGCGGTATCGCATTCACCTGCTGCAAGTGTGAGTTCGATGTCTGAAGGACAATTCAAAATAATCGGTACGCCTGTATTGATGACTGTGACGGTAAAGCTGCATTCAAACATGTTTTCATTTGAATCCATGCCTGTGTATGTCACCGTTGTCGTACCTGTCGGGAAGCTATCGCCGGGTTGGAAATTACTGGTTAATTCAGCTAAATTACAACCATTGCTCAATGTTGGTGGTAGCCAATTGACCGCAGTAGCCGTACATGACCCCGGATCTGCATTGACCGTAATATCACCGGGACAAACCAATTCGGGTATTACATCAAATGTTACGGTAATATCGAAACTACAAATACTCGTATTGCCGCTACCGTCGGTTACTACATATGTTACTGTCGTTGTACCAATCGGGAAATCGTCGCCCGGTTCGTGTGAAGCACTCGTGATGACTGCATCGCAATTCGGGTCAGGTGTGGGTGGTGTCCATGTGATTTCAGCATCACAACCTCCTGCCGCAAATACAATGTCGTCAGGACAGTTCAAAATTAATGGTATGCCTGTATTCGTCACATTGACATCGAAGCTACATGTGAATACATTTCCTCCTGAATCCGTACCTGTGTAAGTTACAGTTGTTGTTCCTGTCGGAAAATCATCGCCGGACTGGAAATTACTGGTTAGCGTGATGAGTTCGCAGCCATTACTCAATGTTGGCGGTGTCCAAAATACGGAAGTCGCCAAACAAGAACCTATATCTGCATCTACATCAATATCACCCGGACAAACTAGGGTTGGTATTACATCGTAATTTATCGTTACATCAAAACTACATTCTGCACTATTTCCATTACTATCAGTTATAATATAAGTTACTGTCGTCGTACCAATCGGGAAGATGTCTCCCGGATTGTTGGTGCTACTTGTGACCGTCGCATCGCAAGTCGGGTCGGGTATAGGTGGAGACCACACAACAGAAGCCTCACATTCTCCTGCTGCTGCGGTCAGGGTAATATCGCTTGGGCAATTCAAAATTAATGGCTCACCTGTATTGGTCACGGTGACATCAAAGCTACATGTAAATGTATTTCCACCGGAATCAATGCCTGTGTAGGTGACGGTTGTCGTTCCTGTTGGGAAATCGTCACCCGGATCGAAGTTGCCGACTAATGAGATAAGTTCACAATCATTGCTCAATGTTGGCGGCGTCCACTGGACAGAAGTTGCTGTACATGAGCCTGCATCTGCATTTACATTAATATCATTTGGACAAACTAAAGTTGGTGTTACATTATAAGTGACCGTTACATCAAAGCTACAGTCGTTCGTATTGCCATTGCTATCGGTCACTGTGTAAGTGACAGTCGTTGTTCCAACTGAGAATGTATCGCCCGGATCGTGCGTGCTGACTACGCTAATGATGTCGCAATTCTCATCCGGCACGGGCGGTGTCCAAGTAACTACGGCGTCGCATTGTCCGGCATCGGTGCTTACGCTGATGTTATTCGGGCAATTTAAAATTAAAGGTACACCTGTATTGATAACCGTTACATCGAAACTACAGTTGAATACATTTCCAAGTCCGTCTGTACCTGTGTATGTCACCGTTGTCGTTCCTGTAGGAAATACATCACCCGGATCGAAATTGCTGGTCAAAGTAGTGAGCGAACAATCATTGCTCAATGTTGGTGGTGTCCAGCTTACGGTGGTCGTACACACATTTACGTCTGCATTGACCGAAATATCAGGTGGGCAAACTAATGTTGGGTTAGAATTGTAATTGACGGTTATATCAAAACTACATTCAAATACGTTTCCTGTTTGGTCTTCTGCTGTGTAAGTAACTGTTGTTACTCCAATCGGGAATACATCACCCGGATCGAAATTACTTCCTGTGAGCACTGCGCCACATTCTGCATTCGGTACGGGTGGTGTCCACGTTGCGACAGCTTCACATTGACCTGCGGCAGCTACCAAATTAATATCATCAGGACATTCTAAAACAATCGTATTTTCATCATTAACCACAGTTACATCAAAACTACATGTGAATACCAATCCACCTTCGGTGGTACCTGTATAAGTGACTGTCGTTGTACCTGCCGGAAAATTAGCTCCGGGGTCAAAGTTGCTGGTTAAGGTGGATAATTCACAATCATTACTCAATGTCGGTGGCGTCCATGTAGCAGATGCAAAGCATTCTCCTACTACTGCATTCACTGAAATATTATCAGGACAAACTAATGTTGGATTAACATTATAATTGACCGTTACATCAAAACTACATTCAGCCGAATTGCCATTACTATCAACGATGATATACGTTACAGTCGTTGTTCCCGCAGGGAATATATCGCCCGGTTCGTGCGAACTACTGGAAATGATAGCATCACAAGACGGGTCAGGCGTAGGTGGCGTCCATATGACCGCCGCATCACAGGCTCCCGGAGCAGCAGTTATCGTGATGTCGCCGGGACAATTTAAAATGATTGGCGGGTCTGTATTTGTTACTGTTACATTAAAACTACAGACAAATACATTTCCACCGGAATCTGTACCTGCATATGTGACGATTGTTGTCCCCGTAGGGAAATCATCGCCGGGTTGAAAATTACTGGTTAGCGTGACCAATTCACAACCATTGTCCAAAGTTGGCGGATCCCAAGTCACGGAAGTAGCCGTACATGAGCCTATATCTGCATTGACCGCAATATCGTCAGGACAGACTAAAGTTGGTGTGAAATCATAATTGACCGTTACATTGAAACTACATTCTGCACTATTTCCATTGCTATCAGTCACGATATAAGTTACAGTTGTCGTTCCAATCGGGAATGCATCACCCGGATTATTAGTACTACTTGTGATGGTCGCATCACAGGTCGGGTCGGGTGTAGGTGGCGTCCAGTTTGCTACAGCATCACACTGACCTGCACCTGCTGTCAGCGTAATATCATTAGGACAATTTAAAATTATCGGTCCCGTAGTATTGATAACCGTCACATCGAAGCTACATGTAAATGTATTTCCGCCGGAATCTGTACCTGTATAAATTACAGTCGTTGTACCTGTAGGGAAATCATCACCGGGTTGGAAATTACTTGTTAAAGTGGCGAGTGTACAGCCATTGTCCAAAGACGGCGGCACCCAACTCACGCCGGGTGCAATACACGAGCCTTGGTCTGCATTGACGGTAATATCAACGGGACAAGTCAATGATGGCGTGAAGGTATAGTTGACTGTAATATCGAAATCACAAGTACTTGAATTGCCAAATTCATCTAAACCCGTACATGTTACATTCGTCGTTCCAATCGGATAAATATCCCCCGGATCGTGCGAACATATCAATGATGTTGGTTGACATCCATTTTCCAAAACAGGTGGCGTCCAATTCACTTCAGCATCACAAGCTCCTATACCGGTATTCACGGTAATATCATCAGGACATACAATATTAATAGGACCAATAGGGTCTTCCACCACAAATTGAGCCGAGCCGGTTACTCCGTTTGCATCTGTTACTTCTAACTGATAAACACCTCCTTCTACACACTGCAAATCTGCTGCACATAAGCTGGAAAAACCAACGGCATAAGAACCTCCGGCACTTGCCCCACCTGTATAATCATAGTAGATAAACTCAATTTCATCCAGACAACTTGGGAAGGTAATCAAAATACCACCTCTATCAGTATTATCCGATGCCGGACAACCGCCTTGTGACTGCCATGAATTGCCTCCTACGAAAACAGGACAAGCCGGATCCGGGGTGGTATTCGTGATAATGAAGTCATCGGCGGATAGTGGAATGGTCGCACCATTGAGTTTACCATTCACGATGATGGCATCTTCTCCGTCAATATCATTTAATAAAATTTGTAAATCGCAAACAGGCTCGCTAAACGTCCATACTCGTGTTACGTTGGCAGCAGGTCCGGCATTTCCCAATTGCGAAACACCTGTACGTATGGAGAAAAAACCATCAAGCGTAGAGTCGTTGATGAGGTTTTCATCAACACATGCACCACCATTTGCGATGGGCGGGCTTACTGTAAGGACAGCCTCTCCGATGAAGTAATTCTGGGCATTGATTGCATCACTGGGAGTAGAACACCCTTGGTCGGGCGCACATTCTTCACCGGGACCGGAGGGCGGACAACCAATTCCATCCAGACTGGAAAAATCGACACGGGGACTACATATCACATCCGAGCCATTGAGTGTCCACTCATAAGTGTAAGGTGGTGTTCCTCCTGATACCGAGATGTCAAGAAAGTTGCCACCGCCACCGGAGGGGCAGAAGCAATCCACATTCACATCACCCTCAATTACAAGCTGGGCGTTTAGGTTGCCTACCATAAAAAAAGCAGCGCATACAAGCAGGCATTGGTACGTCATTTGTCGCAAGAGCGTCATTCGACATACACCCTCTGCGTACAGAGAACATAAGATTTTCATAATTTCAGATTAGGTTAATCAAGTTGTAGAGTTACTTAGTATCAGGAACAAAATAAATGTACTTTCTCGGCTTGTTCTTTTTCCTTTATACTTCACCAAATTTTCCTTAAATACAGTGAGTATTCGCGTCAAATTTGGCTCGTCTAAAGAAAAAATAACGACGCGAAGAAAGAACATTTATTTAATTCCTGATACTTAAAAGTCAATGAGTGGATGATGAGACAAGTATATTTTTTCTGCTCTTGAGTCCGATAGTTGTGTCAATGTTGATATCTTATCATATTTTGATTTTGCTCATTTAGCTTGGTCATCATGTTCTCATTTTTACCTTATTCTTAAGAATCCGGCATTTTGCAGGTCACTTCACAGCTTGAATTTTGTAGTAAAATCACAAAGTTATAAAATAGATGTATTTTTTATAAAAATATACGACTATCAATAATAATTAACTAGTTTAATTTACATTCAGATAACAATCAGTTAATCATAATTAACCAATTATCAACCAAGTGTAAGGTATTTGACTTGTTTTTTGTTATAGACGATGGCAAGGAATTAGGGTATATGTAAGTATGGAAACGGAAAGCTATGCCTTTCAGCATTTTCTATAAGATAAAATAAATTATCTCCGTATTTTTAAGGAATCAGTTTCTCATTAAATGGTTGCACAATATATCCAATATTTTCACTCACGCGAGTAATAAATCTAATTTTAATATAGATTATTTACTTGCAAAGAAAACACATTTTTTATAAAAAAGTGCTTACTTGTCCACTTTTTATATAAAAAAAATGCCTTTTAATCTGTCACCAATCAGATATTTTGGACATAAAATTTATGCCTACAAATCGGAGTCCGACAGCTTGTTTTTGGAATTAACGGATTGTCTGCCATTTATAATTATCCATCCTATAATATATCATTTTGCTTTTTGCGTTCTTTGTGAATAATCTCCGCGATAGATACACCTTCAATTTTGCTTTTGCACCATAGGTCCCTCCGTATCTTTTTTCGGGTCTATGAAATAAAAAAATGTGTGTAAGGCACTTCCATCACCGTAGCATGACCATTTCGATGTCCCCAATACCCATCCTCACCATAAGCAGTTCCGTGATCACTACAAATAATGCAAAAACAAGGTCGGCTACTCTCAATCGCATCCATTAGAATTGGTAGCTGACTATCGACATATCGCAAGGCGGCAGCATGACTTTCTTTACTGTCTTTTTTACTATCATTCAAATAGAAATAATTGGGTTGATGAATAGCTGATACATTGATAAATAGGCAATAAGGATAGGCAATCCGCCCCAACCAGTTTCTCGCTAAATTGAATTGATTTTCTGTAGATTTTTTGTGCGTCACACCCAATTCTACCGACCAAAAACTATCCTTAAATAAAGCCGGAAACTCCCCACTGATACTCGTTTGTTTATTGAAAAAACCAACACCACCAATACAGGCGGTCGCATACCCCCGATTGCGCAATGCCGTAATGAAATCTGCTTCTTGAAAAGTAAAAGTATCTTTCGTAGTCGATTCACTTCCCTGAAATGCGGCAGCAAATAATCGTGAAGTGATACGAGTATTCACTTTAGTAGGCAAAAAACCCGCAAAAAAAGCCTTATGTGCAGCATAAGTAAAACTTCCGGGCGTGTAGCGTCTTTCCCAACCTTCAGCGGGCAAGTATTTAGCAAAATTAGGTAAGTTGCCGCGTTCAAATTCTTCTTGTGCCACATCATATCTCAAAGCATCTAAGACCATAAATAGGATATTGGACTTTCCGATGACTTCATTCATGTTGATTGGTTCTAACATATTATGGTATATTTATTCAATAAACACATTACAAAGTAAGCGTAAAATCAGTGAATTATTATCAATCATGGATTAAAGATTCTTTTTGAACAGCTAAATTTCAGACGCAATAGCTCCCCCCACAAACGTCCCCTTCCCAACATTTCCCACCAAAAAATTGCAATGCACGCATTGTATTTTGTACATTTG
>JAHDEO010000643.1:1655-2920 GCA_020628725.1 Saprospiraceae bacterium | reverse complement strand
CAAACGAATCACGAATTAACGAATCACAAGTAAACGAATCACGTAATCATGAGTGACATCAGTACCAGAAAACCGGTGGGAGTCATTGGAGCAGGAAGTTTTGGGACGGCGATAGCCGGACTACTCGCTTTGAATTATCCTGTCATCATATGTACGCGCCGTGATGAAGTCATGTCAAATATCAATGACAAGCATCTTCATTTGGGCGTGCAAATGCCTCAGTATGTGCGCGCTACAACGAGCATGGAAGAAGTTGCAGCAGCGTGTACACTCATATTTCCGATTGTTTCGTCAGAAAATTTCAGGGAAATGATGCGTGAATTTGCACCCTATCTGCGTCCGCATCATATGTTGATACACGGCACAAAGGGTTTTGACACCACAGAGCCTGCACCTACAGCAAATTTCAATATCAAACGCAAGGGTATTCACACCATGAGTGAAGTGATATTGCAAGAAAGTTCGGTAGTGCGTGTAGGCTGTCTTTCAGGACCTAATCTTGCTGCTGAAATCATGGAAGGACAACCCGCCGCTACAGTTATTGCCAGTAAGTATAATGAAGTTATCAAAGCAGGGCGTCTTGCATTGCAAAGTCCTCGTTTTCAGGCATATGCATCGCATGATTTATTGGGTGCGGAATTGGCGGGTGCGTTGAAAAATATCATTGCCTTGGGCTCAGGTATCTTAGGCGGTATTGGAATGGGGAAGAATGTATGGGCATTATACCTTACACGCGGATTGATTGAAATGATTCATGTTGGCAAGGCGATGGGGGCAGATACCTCTGCTTTTCTTGGTCTCGCAGGCATCGGCGATCTTATGGCTACTGCCGCCAGTACACAAAGTCGAAATTATACCTTTGGAAAACGCTTGGCACAGGGCGAATCTAAAGATGACATCATTAAAAATATGAACGAATCCGCAGAAGGTGTCCGCACCTTAAAAACGATTCGCGAAGCCGTAAAAGAATACGGCACACACACGCCCATTATTGAAATGCTATATCAAGTCGTCTTCGAGGGACTCGACATCCAAGAAGCGATTTCGTATTTAATGAATTATAAATATTCTATTGACGTTGATTTTTTGTAATTAGAGTATGTTTGGATTTTTTTAAACTGATAATCAACAGTTTATGGTTTTGGCGAAATATCGAAGAAGGAGTTTATCGAGATAAGTGACTGATTCGATATGAAGTCAAGTTCATAAAATATTGGTTATCAGGCAGAAAAATTCCAAACATGCTCTTAGTCTTAGAAGAATTC
>JAHDEO010000643.1:0-1645 GCA_020628725.1 Saprospiraceae bacterium | reverse complement strand
TAAATATTCTATTGACGTTGATTTTTTGTAATTAGTCTTAGAAGAATTCAAAGGTATAGAATTTAAGCTCTAATAGTGTCGAGGTGTTGTAGTTATTTTGCTCTGCAAAATACTCATTATCAAAATATTACGATACCACAACACTACGATACCACAACACCACAACACTATGAAAATTACAGATGTAAAAATAGAACCTGCTTGGAAAGAGGCTTTGAAAGACGAATTTAGTCAGCCGTATTTTGCGGCGATAAAGCAATTTTTAATTGCGGAAAAACAAAGCGGAAAAGTGATTTATCCACCCGGTTCGTTGATATTCAATGCTTTTGATAGTACGCCTTTTGATAAGGTAAAAGTCGTGATATTAGGACAAGACCCTTATCATAATCCTAAACAAGCGCACGGGCTGTCGTTTTCTGTGCCGATGGGTGTAGGCATTCCTGCGTCTTTGCGAAATATTTACAAAGAACTTTCCACCAACATTGAGGGTTTCGAAATTCCGAATCATGGGAATTTGGAAAAATGGGCAGCACAAGGTGTCTTCTTGCTCAATGCTATGCTGACCGTTGAGCATAAAAAGGCAGGTTCGCATCGAAAAATTGGTTGGCAACGCTTTACGGATGCCGTCATTCGCAAATTATCGGAAGAGCGAGAAGGAGTTATTTTTATGCTCTGGGGCAATTTTGCGAAAGCTAAAGAAGTCCTGATTGATACAGAAAGACACCACGTTTTGAAAGCCGTACATCCTTCCCCACTTGCAGGTAATGCTTTTCTTGGCAACGAACATTTCTCTACGGCGAATCGTATTCTGAAGGAAAGAGGGGAGAAGGAGATTGACTGGCGTTTAGTGTAAACTCAAGTTGAGGATAAACTGCGAACTTGAGTAAATTCCAATAAAATTCCATTGAAACAGGTTAAAATTGGAATTTGGAATTTGTTTTTTGGGATTTTCAAGTTGTTTACAACTTGAATTAGTGTGAGATATTTTCTTATTGAATATTTACTAAACTGACATAAAAATATTTGCAAATAAGATGAAAAATTAATATATTATGCGGATTAGGAGCTAAATAAGAATTACTATTGAGAATCAGTGACTTACATTTTTGTTAAATTGGTTTTTATCGAAAACACTTCATACTTTGTTGATTTTCAACGCGAAAATTTAGCTCTTAATTGGCATATATTAGAGGTGTTTATAAAAGATAAGATTACCAGTCCATAGTTATCATAATTGTTTGAATTTCAACAGGCTTGTAACTAATTGATTGTCAAGGTACACAGTATTAGACGGGTGGACAATCTTATGGGGTTTATATTGATAGTCAGTTTTTTAAATTTATTGTTTTTATCAAAATCAAAATTAGTTTCTTTTTTGTAAAAAATGTCAAAGAACCAATTAAAGGTGTGCAGTAGATAGGTGTTTTGGCTTTCCATATTTGATTGCCCCTAATATTTTACGCACTAAAATGAATAAAACTAAAACTTTTACCCTATTTATTTAGTAGTAATTCTCTTCACGGGCTATATGATAGGTAACACTTCCATTATTTCATCATATATCTATGAAAATAATCAAAATTGAACTTAATATGAACAAAAGAAGTCACAGAAATAGAGCCAATACTACCATTTATCTGATGGT
>JAHDEO010000642.1 GCA_020628725.1 Saprospiraceae bacterium | reverse complement strand
CTGCCCCAACCTTGCGGAATACTCACCACGCCTTCCATCATTTCGTCGCTGACTGCTGCTTCTATCGTTACGCTACCCGTTGATGATGAGACTTTTACGGGCTTGCCATCTTCGATTTCGAGTCGTTTTGCATCTTTGGGATGGATGATGACGGTGCATTGATTTCTACCACGCATCAGGCGGTCGGCGTTGTGCGTCCATGTATTGTGATGTCGCAAAACACGCCTGCCAATCATGGCGAATGGATAATCTTCTGATATTGGCGAATGATTAAAATAGGTATTTTTAAGTCGTTCTAAATCAGCGATAAAAAGGTCGGGTGCGAGGTCAATTTGTTCATCGTCTGATTGAATGCGCTGTTCGATGCAAGGCTGCAATTCACCTAAATCTACGCCGTGCGGATGCGCTTTTAATTTTTCCAAACTCAATCCTTTTCCGCCATAATGCCCCATTTGCAACATATTATCAAGCATAATTTCGGGGGTCAATCCATTTTCATCTTGCCCGGTATATTTCATTAAAATTGCTTTGCTAACTTCCCAATCGTATCGCTGGTCATCCTCTCTCGGAAATAGCGCGGGCGAATATTTTGCCGTATTACGCACCGCCATCGAATGAAAAACAATATCGTAATTCGAGCTTTCCAAACCCGTCGCCACAGGCAAAATAATATCCGCATGACGAGTGGTTTCATTCAGGTAAATATCAATGCAGACCATAAATTCCAATTGCTCAAATGCTTTTTCCAAACGCTGTCCGTTGGGGGCGGATAGGGCGGGATTGGCGGCTATCGTGAACAAGGCTTTGATTTGTCCTTCGCCTTCCGTTTCGATTTCTTCGGCGAGTGCCGCTACCGGAAATTCGCCATTAAAATACGGATAGCCGCTGACTCGCGACTTGTATTTGCCGTAGCTGCGCGATTTTCCTTTTCGGCTGGTCATCAAGATATGGTCGAAAGCAGGCGTGGTAAACATCACGCCACCCGCTTTATCAAAATTGCCTGTGAGGATATTCAACACATTGGTCAACCACTGACACAAACCACCAAAACGCTGCGTAGATGCACCCATGCGACTGTAACAAATCGCGCTTTCCGCATCTATCATTTCTTGGGCAATTTGTCGGATATGGTCGGCTGAAATGCCTGTGATTGGGGCGACTTTTTCGGGGGAAAAGTCTTTGACGGCTGCTTTTATATCCGGCAAGCCTTTTATCATTTTTTCGAGATGCCCCAAGTGTACTGCGTCTTTTTCGATTATCGTGTGAATGATAGCGGCGAGGAAAAGTGCATCGGTTTCGGGTTTGATAAAATAATGATTATCAGCGCGTTCTGCGGTTTCGGTGCGGCGGGGGTCTATGACTATCATCTTTCCGCCGCGTTCTTGTAAGGCGCGTAATCTTCTCGGAAAGTTGGGGACGGTCATCATACTGCCGTTGGAGACCATTGGATTTCCGCCGATAATCATAAAGAAATCGGTGCGGTCAATATCAGGAATCGGAATCAACAAACCATGTCCGAACATATAATTGGACGCGACATGATGCGGCAATTGGTCCATCGACGAGGCACTATACCGATTCTTCGTCCCCAATGCCCGTAGCAATATCGGATTGAATAAGATGTTGCCGAGATTGTGGGCGTTGGGATTGCCGAGATAAGTGGCGAGGGCATTTTTGCCATACCGGACTTGGATGTCTTTGAATTTTTCGACCACCGTATCAATGGCTTCCTCCCACGAGATTTCCTCCCATTCGCCGCCTGCTGTCTTGCGAATGGGGCGTTTTAATCTATCCTTATCGGCATAAAAATCTTGTAAGGCAACCGCCTTCGGGCAGATGTGTCCCTGACTCAAAGGGTCTTTTTCGTCGCCCTTGATAGAGATGATTTTTTTGCCTTCATGCTCAATGACGATGCCGCACATGGCTTCGCAGATGTTGCAGGTTCGGTGGTGTGTTTGGATGTTGCTCATGGTTTGTGATTTTAATTCGATTATTTGTTTAAAATCAATATGTTTAGGGTGATATATTTTTTTTGCATTAAAATGAAGAATTGGTCAAAATAAATCAAGTTGGATAGATGGTCCAATGTTGAAGTATTGCTTTTTGAAATCAGAAACGGGGCTCGCATTTTTTAATGCTTCATCAGCAAAAAACATTTTCCCTTTAAATTCATCTCGAGTCATCAATTTACCCGTTCCTTTAAATACTGTTGTGCGGTAAGTATGCCAATCCTCTTTTAAAATTTTTTTGATTTCAAGTTCGTGAATCTCGAAAGTAGAACCAAATCCAACATCTAAGAATACTGGTACTTGGCAATTACGAATACTTATTCGAGGTTTGATCCAATGAAAGTAGCCTTGTTCGTATCTTAATCTACCAGCAGCAACAGGACCAGAGGCATCAAATACCCAAATCATCTTATGATGAAATCTTTCACGAGCTCTTATTTCCCTTGTATCTATTGAACTGTGTTGTATTTCTATCACAAGACCATTATTTAATCTTACATCTGCTCTTCTTGTTTTATCTCCCTGTCTTATGTACTGCTCGGCAAACTCTTTCCCAAATAAAAATTTCCATGTTGCATGCCATTCTCCTTCATTTTCATATTGAGCTGCAACACAATTAGAAGGCGATTTTTGTTCATGTCTCCAATAAGGATAAATTATTTCACCGACGCAAGCAATTACAGTTTCTCCACAACTCGGACATTTTCCTCTTGCTTTTGGAGTAGCGGCAATTTTTACGTTATTTTCATTTAGAGCAAAGAGCATTGTTTATAATTTTTTCCCTTTTAATTATCTATAACTTGAAAATACCCAAATGTACAATAAATAATCATATTATATTTGTAAAAAACATCCTCACAAAAATCTAAAAAAGAACCGTCATTCTGAACTGGATTCAGAATCTTTTGGGCGCAAGAGAG
>JAHDEO010000093.1 GCA_020628725.1 Saprospiraceae bacterium | reverse complement strand
GGCAACTCCCGCGCTCCATACCGAAATATCGCAAACGCTCCGCTATCAAAAAATCGGTGAATAATCACACCGTCGATATACTCCGCACCACCCGCAACGAGGATGTTGAGCGTAAGAGGAAATGACAGCCACAGATAAGGCTGTAATATCCTCCAGTTGAATCGAAAACGCCCGTATCGCGTAAGCAAAATCAATGTCCAAACCAGCTTTGTCGCAGCTAAAATAATCAGTCCGTATAAGCTCCCTTCAATCCCAAATCCTAAGATAATTGGCAAGATAACCGCAACTACATATAGCCCGAAAGCATACAATCCAAAGCCAATGATTTTTCGCGGTTGATTGGTGAGTAAATAAATGTATTCGACCAAAAAGGTCGGCGTATTCAGTAGGACATAAAGACAAAGCAAATTATAATGAGGCAAGGTTTCATAATTCGTTAAACCTTGAATAACAGCATTTTTAAATAAAAAAAATACACTCACTACAAGTATACTCATTCCACAAAACACGAGAAATACATTGACAAAAAATTCCCGCCGTTCTGTCTCATCTAAATCAGGATAAGTCGTCAACATCCCTTTCAACAAACCCGACACCCAGAAAAAACTAATGCCCGTTCCCAAGAAAATCAGTGTTTCATACACCCCGATTTCTTGTATGCCCAAGCCGCTTTTTGCTAAGAGAATATTCGTCAGAATCACCGCCCCAAATCGTAGGATTTGAAAGGCTTGCAATGAGCGAACATTATCAATTTTTATCATCTACCAATGAGTAAATGACTAAATGAGTATATGAGTAAATGGTTTTAATGAATGAATTTTGAATGAAAGAATGAATGAATCACAAAATGCAAGCACACTATGATTCATTCATTTAAAATTCATTCACTCATTCATTAAACATTTACTCATTTTTTCATATACTCATTTACTCATTTTTTATGTAATTTTATTCCATGAGTAAAAAGAAAAAGAAAATCGCTGCCCAACCAGCACAAAAAAGCACCAAGCGCGAGTTCAAACTTCCCTTTGAAGCCAGATATCTAACGTATGCCCTGCTCGCAATATTGGTCTTACTCGTGATTTTTATTCGCCTCAAATTGGACGGCATCCCAATGGAACGCGACGAGGGACTCTATTCTTACGGCGGACGTATGATTCTTGATGGCAAAGTACCGTATTTGGATTTTTATGAGCAAAAATTTCCGGGATTGTTTTACTCATATGCGGCGATTATGGCGATTTTTGGGCGTACATTGGAGGGGATTCATCATGGTTTTACCTTGTTGAATGTGGCGACGCTCCTTATGCTCTTTTTCATTGGACGACGACTGTTTAATGATTTTGGCGGCTTGGTCGTGGCGGCTACTTTCGCGCTTGTATCGCTCACGCCTTATGCATCAGGCTTTACTCGACAATCGGAACATATCATTATCTTTTTCGTTACTGCAGCGATTTTATCTACACTTAAAGCATTGGATACCAACAAACTACTATGGTTTATGATAGCGGGTGTGATGGTATGTTTATCATTATTGGTAAAAACAAATGGGGTGTTTTATATCGTTTTGTTGGGCTTGAGTATGGTGATTTATTATGCTTTGGAGAAACCGATTGATTGGAAAAAGTTGCTATTAAATGTTGGCACTTACTCGGTGGCGGTATTTGCTACTTTTGGTTTGATGTGCCTGATTATGGCAGCACAGGGAGCATTTAGCGAAATGTGGTATTTTGCTGTCGAATTTCCACGTACTTATGTGAGTGCTGTTCCGTTTGATGTGGGCATGGGCTTTCTCAAACAGTTTGGCGGGAAGGTACTCAACGGTTATTTGCCTTTTTGGATAATTGCGGCAAGTGGTATTTTTCTATTATTTTTTACGAAAGAAAATTTACACAAAAAAATATGGATGCCTGTGTGGGCAGTATTGGCATTTTTGACGGTAACACCGGGGTTAAGATTTTACGGACATTATTGGTTGATGTTGACGCCAATTGTAGCGGTATTGGTCGGGGCGGCATTTTATTCACTTCAATCGCTACTTGAAGGACGTGGAAAAATGTTGGCAACATTGATTCCTGCCTTGATTTTCGGGGCGATTTTCCTACAAAATATCGCCTCGCATAGTGCTTATTATTTTAATCCGAATTATGAAAATATTCTCCGCGACACTTACGGCATGAATCCATTCCCGGAGGCGAAAGTAATAGGTGATAAATTGAAACCAATGGCAAAAAAAGGTGACAAAATACTACTAATTGGTTCAGAACCACAGCTTTATATTTACACAGGAATGGATGCGCCCAATCGCCACATGTATTTCACACACTTAGTTTCGGATGCTACCAAAACCCGCGCTAATGAGTGGCAAAAAGAATTTACCAATAATTTGAATCAGGAAAAACCACGTTTTGTGGTTGTTTTTCAAAATCAGGTTTCACTTGGTGTGAAGCCCAATGCAAATCGTGGTGTATTTGAGTTTATTGGAAATTATTTAAATCAAAATTATCTAAAAATTGGTAATGTAGATATTCTCGGACGCGATAATTCGCTATACAATTGGGATGTACAGCAAGTGCAAACTTATAAGCCGCGTAGTAGTAGTTTTGTGGATATTTTTGAATTGAAGTAATATGTAGCACAGTCTGTAGACTGTATTTCATTTTTTGCTACGCAAAAAATGGGTGCGGTCTACAGACCGCGCGCTACATGGCTACTTTACATGGTGGCATTTATCAATTCATTGATGAAAATGATGTAGAGCAAAAATAACATCATCCCCTCCCATTTGGAGATTTTTTTGGTGAGGGTCATTATCACAAATAAAATAGATGCCCCCATCATAATCGGCAGACTGAATACCGTCGTACTTGCCGGAATAGTAAGCGTACCAAACAAAGCAGGAATGCCCATCACCGCGAAAGTATTGAAGATATTTGACCCCAATACGTTACCTACTGCCATTTCAGGATTGCCGCGTCTTGCTGCGCCAATACTCACGATGATTTCGGGAATAGATGTACCAAAAGCAATCATGCTTAATGCCACAATATCTTTGCCGATGCCCATAATTCTGGAGATTTCAATTACCGCATCAACCGTATATTTCGCACCTGCCCAAATACCAAGACCACCGCCAATCAACATCAAAAATGTAATCGGTGAAAGTGTAGGGCGTTCTTCTTTTTCACCCTCGCGGTCTGCGCCAAATGTATAGCCTAAAAAAATCGCTAAACCAAGCAAACATATAATCGCCTCAATGGTAGTAAATGTCGTATCATACAACATAAACCACAACAAGAACGCCGAACCTATAAAAATCGGCATATCTACATTGAGGATGTCAAATTTAATATCAATGCGCTTCACGATAGCCGTAAGCCCCAAAACGAGCAGTATATTCGTGATATTCGAGCCAATGACATTACCAACTACTATCTCCGAGCTATCTTGCATGACAGCAAATATGGACGAAATCAACTCCGGCAATGATGTTCCTGCTGCTACAATCGTCACACCAACAATAAATGAAGGTATACCCAATGCCAAACCGATTTTTTCGGCTGCTTTGATGAAAAAATCTGAGGCTTTGAGCAAAACAGCCAAAGCCACCACAAAGACCCCTATCCACTGTAATAACATAGAAAGTTTAAGTTTAAGTTTAAGTCCAAATTTAAATTACTTGGACTTGAACTTAAACCTATAAGGTTTCCAAAAACCTTATAGGTTTTGACTATCCGATAATTCTTGGTGATTATAAAACCGCGAAATTAAGTCCTTAAAAGCATGTCCGCAAATTTTACAGACCAACAAACAAAAAACTATGGACTATTGACTACGGACTATCGACTAAAATCCCGCATAGATAGCAAAACGCCTAAGCTCTTGCAAGAACTTAGGCGTTTTATTTCAACAAGCATAGCTTGTAAATTTCAAATTCCAAAAAACAAATTCCAATTTGCTATAAAATCAATTTGGAATTTGGTGCTTGGAATTTGGAATTTTCGTTAGAATGACCAGAGGTCATGCTCGAAGTTGAGAATCGTCTCTTCAATTTTTTCTGCTTCAAAGAGAATATCCACACCGGCTTTGTAGTCTTGAATACGGCGATCCATTACATTAGACTCTTTCCATACGTAGCTGTCAAAGAAACGCATTTCCATGATGTCTTCCCAACTCATACGCTGAGCATCATTGAGTGGATTGTAGGCTTCTTCGCGTGCAAGTACCTCGCGACAGTCAGGATAATACGCCCAAAACATCGGATATTCAAATTTGAAATTACCGTTGTCATCGTACTCCTCTTTGAGCGGAGCAATACCTAAAATACGCACCTGCATCATAGAAGTTTCTTCATCAAAAAACCAAACTTCTTTGATTCTGAAACGCTTGATATCTTCCCAGTTGAGTTCATTGCTGACCACCTTGATTTCTTCTTCGTAAGTATCCGGGTCAAAAGTCACGATAGTATCGCGCGAACTACCCATCGAACTCACTTCGTCGATTTCAAGTGGCGTGGTAAATTTGTCATCTAATGTACTGTACAACTGAATTTCACCATCCGTAGCCGCCGCCAATAAGATATTGATAAACGGATTTTCGGGCCAAATGAACGTTTTGTTCATCTTCTCACGTACATCGACGATACGCCAGATACGTTTTTCCCAAAATACGTCCGCTTCACGAATGTGGTCGTAATTCAGTAATCTACGGTCACGAATGATTTCTTTATCGTAAAAACCATCGCGCGGTATGTACTCGCTCGTACCACCGGATTCGGTAGGTGAGCTACTTTCATTGAAAACAGGTTGTGCCGTCAATGTTACTCCTGTAAGGACAGCTACCAAGCACAGCAATAATATTTGCAGGTTGATTTTCATTGTATTTTAATATTTAGTGATTCGTGACTCGTGATTAGTGATTCGTTGGGGCATTTCGCCACCAAATCATTTCTACTATCTGTATTTACTAATCTCGTGCCATACTAGTATATTCTTCTCATTAATAGTGAATTAGTTAAATCGAATTATGTTACTAATCACGAATCAACTAATCCACTAATTAACTGATTTTACTTGATATTCACGACTAAGTCGTTGATACGACGACCTGCCGGGTCACCCGGACATTTTGCTTTGATATTAGAGAAGTAATATCTGTCACCGGGCTTGGCACGGTTAACCATTTCAAGCGTCTTACCCTCGTATCTTCCGCCTCGCTGTACGTGCAATACTGCATCGTTACGTTTAGGTACATACGCAATCTCGAAGCCCATAATGTTACACTTTGCCTCGAAGTCGAAGTTTCTCAACTCCGCACGGATACCTTGATAAGCTTTGAACTCTCCCGTACCCATTGAGCTTTTGATGTCTTTTGCTATCAAAGCTATCGGGTCAGGAATACGCTTAACACGGAATGGGAAAGTTGCTGTTTCTACATCAGGTGCAGAGACTGTTACTCTCGCTTCGTTGGTTGGTGTACTACATGTTACGTTGTACTTACCGCTACCGACTTTACTCATGCTACATCCGCCACCACTGACAGAAGCATTGATTTTCGAGAAATCACCACCCGCAGCAACAGAAACCGGATTGGTAACACCGATATAGAATACATTCATCTTATCGGCAGAAACAGTCGCACCGGATTTTGTACCTACGGTGTACTTGAAGGTCTCTTTGTATGTCTCTGTCTTATTATTAAATGGATTGGTAACAGTAATACTTGCTGTATAAGACTGTTCACCTAAGCCACTTGGTGTAGATTTGTAAGTAGCAACACCATCTTTTGCAGGTAGTGAACTACCATTGACACTTACTTTCACTTTGGCTTGGCTGGATGCTGCACTCAAGAAAATGTCAGCTTCGTAAGTGTCACCTTGTAATAAGTAAGTTTGCTTTGGTGAATTAACTACAACAAATTTATCGAATTTAACAACTGTAGCACCGATTTTACTACCTAAGTAGTTGATAATCATGTTACCCGAAGTGTTAGCATCTGTTTTTAGCTTCGACAATGTTGGATAACAAGCAGCAACAGGCATATGGTCAAAATTAAATTCTTCCCATGATTTACCTCCTAAATTAGTGGTGTCAATCTCGAGTGTCAATTTATTCGCCAACTCTTGTATATCGCTATCGGTTATAGCGAGTGTTCTGTTACCTTTCAAACCATTCAAAACTTCCATTAGTTTCTGTCTGGTTTCTGCCACTTTTGCTTTGATATTAGGACCTTCCGGTACAACAGATTCACCTAAAGGACCTTCATATCCCTCAACAAAAAATTGTGTTGGAATTTCTTTATCCTTATACCGTTCTGGCTTACCAATTCTACTTGGGTCGTTGTGTTCCGTAACAATACCACCAGCTGCCTCGTCCAGACGTCCGGTAACATCATTTATATATCCAGAAAATTCTTTGACTATAGCCTCTACTTGTTCAGCAGCAGGTACAAGCGGTTTGTAATCCGGCTTTTTCTTTACCTGCTCTCTCATACCCGCAATTTTGCCTTCATTGGCATCTACAACAACACTATTAGTGCGCTCCAGACCATCACGGAATTTGAAGAAGGCATTGATGACCTCTGCGGAGACGTTGAGTGCCAACATCGCCGTCAGAACGAGGTACATCAGATTAATCATAATCTGCCGCGGTTCCTTAGGAATAGACATATCTTATTAAGTTTAAGTTTAAGTTTAAGAATAAGTTTAAATTAAATCATTGAAATAATTTAAATTTTAAAATATTCAAAAATCTTAATTGGTTAGATAATGTAGTAAATGGTAAGTGAATAATAATAGTAGGTTATAATTTGCGCTACGCGCTAACTAATCACCAATTTACTAATCACTAATCACCAATTTACTTATTCCCAATATTGCCCATAGCAGACAAGATGTTGCCGTAGACAGAATTCAATGAACCGAGATTCTTATTCAATGCGCCAAGTTGTTCTTTGTAAATGCGTGTATCTTCGATAGAATCGTTGATATTACCCATTGCCTCGTTAAGATTCGCATAGAAATCGCTCATCTTTTTAACTTGCTCGCTAGTACCTGAGAAATCCACTTCTTGCAAAGCTTTGAGTGAATTCATACTACCTGACATGACTTTCAACTCACCCAACATGCCTTCCAACTGACCTTCCATACGCTCTGTATTGATGTCAAGATTGGCACCATCGCCACGCATATGCTGAAGGTCACCGCCTACTTTGTCAAGTCCCGGGTATAATTTTTCCCAGTAGTAATCTTTTTCAGGACCGATAAGTCCCAAGAAAAGGAAGATAAACGCCTCTGTGAGTAGACCTGCAATGAGGAACTCACTCGCGTAAGGCCAAGATTCGATTTTGAAAAGTGCACCGACCATGATAAGTGCTGCACCAATACCGATGATTAAGTTTTTTAGGTATTTGAAACCATAAGAATGAACGAAACTCATTTTTTGATTTGGATTTAATGTGCTATTAATTGAGAATTGAGAATGTATAATTAAGAATTACTCGTTATCCATTATCAATTATAAATTATCAATTAAAACACACGTTAGTTAAAAGGAAAATATAATAATTCAAAGGACATCGGTTACGACACATGTGTCGTTCCGATTTACCTATATTTTAATGAGAAATAAATTTAAGTACAGTTTGAAGGGACAATGTTGTGACTTGTCCATACAAGTGCTAATTCAGTTTACTAATTAATTTTTAATAAATTAGTAAATTTTAAATAATACTAATCAAATGATTCTTGTAACACTTGTGTTTCGTAGGTTGGTTGAATTTGGCGGGTTGGTCGCTTAGGGTGTAGGATAAACTACCGACCAAGTTGCCACAATTCGATATAATTTTCGAGTTGTGCGGGTTGCGGATTATGAGCAAAACAGCTCGTAACTCGCAACTCGCTAACTCGTAAAACTTTCTTCTTAGTGGAAATCTTTCATTGCCTGACCAAGTACAGTACGTACGTTACGGAAGCCGATATAAGACTTCGCTGTATCTTGGTATTCCCAGTGGCGTGTACCTGTTTGGATATAGAAAGCAATATCTTTCCAAGAACCACCGCGAATTACTTTACGCTTCCATGCTTTTGGATCATCATCCTCAGCATCCATACGGATGTCCGGGTTCATATCGTGAATGAAAGAGTATGCATTCTCGAAGTAAGATGAAGATGTCCACTCAGCTACGTTACCTGCCATGTTGTACAGACCGTAATCATTTGGGAAGTAAGCATCACTTCGTGCCGTGTACATTGCGCCATCTTCAGGATAGTTACCGCGTCCGGGCTTGAAGTTCGCCAACAAACAACCTTTTGCATTTCTCACGTAATACCCGCCCCAAGGATAAGGTGCAAAATCGTGACCACCACGTGCAGCGTATTCCCATTCTGCCTCAATAGGCAAGCGGAAATCCTCTGTGTTTGCCATACCTCTTTGGTTAGCGTAAGCATTAGCATACTTAGTTCTCCAGTAAGCGAATGCATTAGCACGTTTCCAATCTACACCGACAACCGGGTAGTCGTCAAATGCCGGGTGGTTGAAGTAGTTACGTGTATAAGGCTCGTTGTATGAGTAAGTGAAATCACGAATCCAAACTAATGTGTCAGGATAGATTTCTGTATTATCTTTCTTGATAAATTTGGTACGGTTTGATTTGTACTTGTCTGCTGCTGCAGCTTTCCAATCGTACCATTGATATTCAAAGACGAATTTGCGGCTATCCATATCTACTCTACCCGAAAAACGCTCATCTTCTGGATAGAACATGTCTTCCAAGTCCTCATAATTCTCCATGATATTGAGCTCTTGGTCCCAATCAAGGCGTGTATTACCCATATCATCTTCAATCACCATATCCAAACGTGTACGAGCGATGGAATCGCGTACCCAATAGACAAATTGACGATATTCGTTGTTGGTAATTTCGGTTTCATCCATGTAGAAACCTTGGATAGAAATAGTCTTAGGACGCTGCGTGAGCGTGAAGTTCACATCTTGGTCACTTGGACCGATAGTCAGTGTACCAGAAGGAATGTATACCATGCCGTATGGGCTGGTAGATTTCCAAGTTGGGCGTTCGAGAACTCCTGTGAGTTGTCCGTTATCGCCCGATTTACACGCTCCTATGGTCAAGACAGTCATAAGAGCCAAGAAGAACTTTGAAAAATTTCTCATAATTCGCACCCGAATTTTTTTCGACAGTAATTTATTTGACGGTGGATGGTTGACGGTGAACGGTTGACGGAAAACGACAAACGATACACGCGGCTAACATCTTATTGATTTCATTCGCACAAACGAAATCATCCGCTTTTTTATCTAATACGGTTGACGGCGGACGGTTGACGATGGACGGCAAACATCTGTGCGTCTTTTCAATTTCATCCACATAAACGAAATTGACCGCTTTTTATTTTAAATAACTTGTGGTGTTTTTTGACAAAAAACACGCAAATATAAGGTTGTAAGTTTAAGTTTAAGAACAAGTTTAAGTTTAAATTTTATTTTTAATTACATTTATTTTTAAAACTGATAATCAGCATTTTAAGTTAACTTTAATTTGATATGGATGATTTCAAATTTAATTTTGTCTAAAAACTTAATTTAAAATTAAATTAAAGTTTGAATACTGTTAACCAACATTTTATATCAATTTGCAATTAAAAATTTAATACTTGTACGGACAGGTCGCGACCTGTCCTAATTTTAAACTTTCTTACTAAATCAAACAAATCTTACTTTTTAGATTTGTTGTTTTAATGTTGAATTTTGAATGAGTGAATTTCGAATGTTCTGATTCACACATATTTTCTTTTTTGGGAGAAACATTTGTCTCGCGGCTGCCTATGAACTATCGACTGCCGACTATGGACTAAAAATAACGTGGGTTGTATATTGTTTTGGCAGGTATTTTACCGCCAATTTCTTTTCTCAAATTATAATTGAGCAGAATCTCGTGTGAGCCTGTTTGGTAACTGCTCAATCCGGAGAGCGACAAATCGTAGGCATACGCGAGGCGTATTTTGGGACTGATATTCATCCCTGCGAGAAGAATGAGCGCATCAATTGTATTGCCGTTGTATCCTCTAAACGATGTCCCTGCAAATATATTGTCATTCAATTTGGCTAAAATGGAGAAATCTGCTTGCGTTTCCACTAAGTCAGATTTCACTAAAAGAGACGGCTGAATAAGCAATCCGTCACTTATGTTAAATCCATATACGGCAGTGGCAACGTAGTGTCTTTTGAGTTGAATTTCAGTTGTAATCGCCGATTCATAGCGAATCAATGACTCTGTGAGATTATTTGCCGCAAAGCCAATTTGGAATGTATTTGTCTGTAAATAAATTCCGGCTGTTGCTATAGGTGCGATGGCACTTTCGATGCCAATCGGTATCAAATCATCATTATGATTGATGGTAACACCTTCGTAATCGCCTTCAGGAGCGAGGAGTTTACTACCGTCTAATGCCTTTTGCATGATACCGCCACCTACTCCTATCGAAAGTCTTGCCTTTTCCGAAAACTTCGCTACATAATTGTATGACAATGAGATTGTCGTATTTCGTTCTGCGCCTTGCAAGTCATTTTCAATGCTCAATCCCGCGCCGCCACTTAGATAGTACCACGGCAAATGCACATTTATATGTTGTGTCAATGGGCTACCTTCTAAGCCAAGCCATTGTTTACGAAACACTCCAGTTGCACTCAAAGAACCATCCATACCCGCATACGCGACATTGGTGTGATAACCGTCGAGCATGTATAGGCTATACTGCGGCATTTGCTGTGCCGACAGCGTGAAAGCCAACATTAGGCAGCATAATATGGAAAAAATTTTGAGCATAAATTTGTCGGCGGTCTATCAGTCCGCAGTCCGCCGCTATTTCGCGAGTCCTTCACGTTAAAGCCGCGGACTATAAAAGTAATATATTAACTATCAATCGACTATCATGTATTGAATAGCAATTGTTTTTTAACTATTATTTAACGTTTCAATAACTTCTTCCAATGTCTCTACAGGAGCTTGGCAAGCGTAATTTCGGCAAATGTAGGTCAGCGTTTCGTCCGCTTCGGCATATTTTCCGAAAAGTAGCGGATACGTCTCATTTTCCTCCTGAACTGCCATGATGACTTTGTGCGGAATGTACTGCTCGTTGATTTGTGCAGCCATATTTTCCGCCTTTTCTCCTATAACGGCGATTTCCGCATAAGGATACACTTGCGCTGTGAGTGCCTCTGCCCATCTTCCGAATGAGGTCGGGTAATTGACAATGGCATGGTGCATTTTTTGCAACATATTTTCCGCAACTTCCGTATAATCTTCTCTTCCAAGTATCAAGCCTAATCGTCGCAGATTGCTCACCATTGTAGAATTGCCCGAAGGCGTAGCATTATCGTAAATTTGTCTTTGACGTACAATGACATCCGTCTGATTGTCAGACGTGTAGTAAAATAATTGATGCGTTTTATCAAAGAACTTTTCTATCACAAAATCAGTCAGTTGACCGGCTTTGTCGATGTATTTGGTATCAAATGTAATTTCGTAAGCATCCAATAAAGCGGCAATCAAATAAGCATAATCGTCGAGAAATGCTTCGTATTTCGCTGTGCCGTTTTTGTAGGTGTGATAAAGGGCTGTGCTGCCCTCTGCTTGTTGAAACTTATTGAATATAAACGCCAGATTGTCTTTTACAATTTGACGGTAAATGTCGTGTTGAGTGGCTTCGTAAGCCTTCGCAAATCCAGTCGTCATCAGTGCATTCCATCCCAAGAGAATCTTATCATCCAGACCGGGTTTGATGCGTTTTTCGCGGTGTTGGAATAGTTTTTCGCGGGACGTATTTAACTTATTTCTTGTTTGTACGAAATCCAGACCATTTTGTTCCGTGAACTCCTTGAGGCTGTCATCGCGGTGCAATATGTTCTTTTCTTCCCAGTTGCCATGTTCTGTTACATCGTAAAAGTGACAAAACAAATGGGCATCTTCCCCCAGTACCGTTTCAATTTCTGACTTATCCCAGACAAAAAATTTACCTTCTACACCTTCTGAATCCGCGTCCTGTGCCGCGTAAAAGCCACCTTCGTCGCTCATCATCTCACGCTGAATGTAAGTCAGCGTCTCTTCAATTGTGGTCTTATATAATGGCTTTTTTGTGACCTTATATGCATCAGCCAAAAGATGTACCAAAAGTGCATTATCGTACAACATTTTCTCAAAATGTGGTATCAACCATGCTTTGTCAGTCGCATATCGCGCAAATCCGCCACCGAGTTGGTCATAAATACCACCGCGAATCATTTTGTCAAGTGAAAGTTCCACATGTGCGAGGGCTTCGTGAGCATTTGAGCCGGGTGTATTTTTTGTGTTGTGATAATATTTCAATAGAAAACTCAGCGACATCGTACCCGGAAATTTGGGCGCACCGCCAAAACCACCTTCTACCCCATCGAATCGCGCTCTGATTTGGTAAAAAATATCGCGCAGGAGGTCGAAATTTTCGGGGCGTCTTGGTGTGGTCGCTATCTTTTCTGTCAATGTGGTATCCGACTTTTCGAGATACGCCATGAGTTGATTGGCTTGGTCTTCGACGGTATCGCGTTTATTGCGAAAAGCATCCGATAAAGACCTTAAGACCTGTATCCATGAAGGACGTTGGTATTTTGACACAGGAGGGAAGTAAGTTCCCCCATAGAACGGGCGAGCATCGGGTGTTAAAAAACAGTTAAGTGGCCATCCGCCTGCCCCCGTAAGCACCTGCACAGCGTCCATGTATATCGCGTCGATGTCGGGGCGTTCTTCGCGGTCAATTTTTATATTAATAAAATGCTGGTTCATGTACGCTGCGACTTGCTCATCTTCAAATGATTCGCGCTCCATGACATGACACCAATGGCAGGCTGAATACCCAATACTGACGAGAATTGGCTTGTTTTCCTCTTTCGCGCGTTGCAAGGCTTCTTCGCCCCACGGATACCAATCGACTGGATTATGGGCGTGTTGGAGAAGGTAAGGGCTTGTTTCGTGGATGAGTCTGTTCGACATGTAAGACGGTAAACGGACGCTGCGCTTGACGATGGACGAACGCTACGCTCGACGGATTTATAAATGTGATGAATTAAAAGATAACAAAATATTCAAAATTCATTCATTTAAAATTCAACATTAAATCTGTATAACAAAAAAATCCCGACAACGTTCGTTGCCGGGATATGAAAATTTACTGCTAGTTAGATGTAATTCTTACAAATCCCAATATCTATTTCTATCGAAATGATTACTTGGAATTTTTATTCGATTGCTGTAAATATAATTCTATTGCCATCGTCATAGAAGGCGCTTCGGGGACGGGAGCTTCTATGTTAATATCTAGATCTTTCTCAGTGACAGCTTTGCTGGTCAATTTACCGAAGGTAGCAATACGTGTTTCGTTTTGCTTGAACTCAGGAAAATTTTCGTACAAAGATTTAATACCAAGTGGACTGAAGAACACCAACATATCGTAAGTAATATCACTCAAATCCGACAAATCACTTGCCACCGTTTGGTACATGATGACTTCTTTGAAATCAAATTCGTTTTCCGTCAAAAATGCTACCTCTTTTTTGCTGCCCAAATTGGAACAAGGTAAAAGGAATTTCTCCTTTTTCTTGTGTTTGATGAGCTGATCTTTGAGGTCGAGAATGGTACGTTTTCCGAAAAACACCTTTCGCTTACGATATACGATGAATTTCTGCAAATACAGAGCTACTGCTTCCGATAGACAAAAATACTTTGTATCGGCAGACATCTTCATACGCGCTTCATCGCAGGTACGGAAAAAATGCTCAATCGCATTTCTACTCGTAAATATTACTGCTGAATATTCTGTCGGATTCACTCGTTGCCTTCTGAACTCTTTCATCGGCAGCGGTTCCACTTGGATAAATTGACGAAAATCAATTTTTATCCCGTATTTCTCTTCTAAATCTCGGTAAGGTGAGCGTTTTTTCTCATCCGGCTGGGGCTGCGAGATAAGTATCGTTTCTACCTTCTTGTATTTTCCGTTCTTTGATTGACTCAAGCCTAATTTTCTTTGGTGAACAAATTCGTTAATTCGCTGATTCGTTCATTCTTATCACATAATTCTTGATTTTATAAAAGAATTACACATTAATAGAATTAGGAATCTTTTATCGAAGAAAATTATTAATTTTTACGAAAAAGCACTAAGCATAAAGACTTAGAACTTTTACCAAAATCAATACAGGGGCGATTTCGACGGCGCAAAGGTACAAAAAAAAGTGGAATTTATGCAAAGCTAAAAATTTCCCGCTAATCATAAATCCTCTAATTGACCTATATAAATACACCAACAAAATCACTGCCAAACCTCCAAATAAGGCGATTTTTTTTAGCGGATCGGGTGCAAATGCCGCCACAATGATAAATGGTAGCAACCCAATACCCAATACCTGATTGAACACGGCAATCATATAATTGTACATGCTCAATTCTTTGTCAAAAGGCATTATCCAACCAATAATACGCAGTAATGTGTGCCGCGCAAACATCACGACAGCTACAAATGCCATACAAATTAACGCCGAATAAATACTTCCCGTCAATGCAGGTACGCCAAAATACCAACCTAATAAATATAGAAAAGCTCCAACGCTTATCGCGTACAATATATAGGCGATGATGTACATTGTGGAGAGTCGTCCTTTTTGTGAACGAAAATTAAAATTGAGGATGTTTTGATTGGTAAATGAACGAAAAGTGCGTTGCAAATCCGAGCTGTGGGCTGTATTGAGTATCGCCATTAATACGCCAAGTATCAATACGATGCCTCCCATCCAGATATTGGGAATAGGTTCGGAATCTTCCGGTGAGCGAATTTCGGGTGTGGCGGGTGTGTTGGTGTTTCTTTCAGCATTATAATCGGAGATAATGTCGAAAGGATTGTTGCTGGTAGCCAGTATGCTGTCGAGTACCGTGCTGTCAGCAGTTATTCTCATGGAGTCAATTATCGCAGCGCGTTCGGGCAATTCAAAAGGATTGACCTCGCCTTGTTGTGCCATTATAATCTGAGCAAAACAGAGCAAAATCCAAATAGAAATTAACTTTAAAAATTGACCGGACATGTATACTGTACTGACGATTTTAGTCGTCAGGTAATTTAAAATAAAATGTATATGACGGCTAAAGTCGTCAGTACAGTTACAAAAGTAGCGTTTTTAAACTCATTTTAATGAGTAAATTCCAAAAAACAAATTCCAAATCCCAATTAGACTTTGGAATTTGTCCTGACCAGCTATCAGATGGAATGTTCTTCGTTACTGTTTTAGATAATCATCCGAATGACGCACCAACACCCCTGAGAATGGGTCCGGTCTGTCGTATTCAAGTGTCATTGAATCAATGCTCATTTTGATGACATCATATACGCCCTCGGTGTCAAATTGAATTTTTTCATCATCTTCTACCAAAGCCCAGTTGTCTTCAACATCATCAATCGGTGAACCGTCTTCTTCAAATTCTTCTATCAGTACCGTGCCGTCCTCTCTAAATTCAAATTCGCGATAATCACTACCTGATACCACATTACCGTCTTCCCGGTGTACCACTGACTTCCAAGTACCGATAATCAATTCATCACGAGGTATTTCAGGTTCGGGATCCTCGTCAGGTGCAGGACATGCCGTAAATAATAAAAGGACTGCAAAAACCGCCAAGAAGATTCTTAATTTGTTCATAAGCTAGTAGTTTGAAGATGAGAGAAATGAGATGAGAGAGGGGAGTGCGTTTCTCTTGGTCTCTCGTCTCGGGTCTCTAATCTCGTGTCTATGTTAATATTTTCTTAACGGCAAGGGAGAATATTTTATTGCGTATGAGATGCAAGACGCAAGACAAGAGACGAGAGGAGTAATTCTCTTGTCTCTCGTCTTACCTCTCTATTCTTATACTTCTTTCATACTCAATGTGATACGACTACGTTCTAAATCTACGTCCATCACTTTGACTTCTACATGTTGGTGCAATTTTACAATATCGTTCGGGTCTTTTACAAATTTATTGGCAAGTTGTGAGATATGCACCATTCCATCTTGTTTGACACCAATATCGACAAAACACCCGAAATTTGTAATATTCGTCACGATACCCGGTACAATCATTCCAATTTCTACATCTTCTATTTTTTTGATGCCTTCGGCAAATGAAAACGTCTGCGCTTCACCACGCGGATCGAGACCCGGTTTTTCGAGTTCTTTTAGAATATCTTTCAACGTTGGCAAACCAACGCTATCTGTTACATATCTTTGAATATCAATATTTTGCCTCGTTTCTTTATCCTCAATCAAATCCTGTACCGAGCAACTCAAGTCTTTTGCCATTTGCTTGACTATCGGATAACTTTCAGGGTGTACGGCTGTATTGTCCAGTGGGTTTTTGGCATCGCGTATTCGTAAGAATCCCGCAGATTGTTCAAAGGCTTTCGCGCCCATACGGGGGACTTTTTTGATTTGGGCGCGACTGGTAAATGCACCATTTTCAGCGCGAAAATCAACCACATTTTGCGCCAATTTAGGACCAAGACCTGATACATAGGTGAGCAAATGTTTACTCGCCGTATTGAGATTAACCCCTACCCTATTCACGCTGCTTTCGACGACTTCATCGAGTTTTTTCTTCAATAAATTTTGGTCAACATCATGCTGATATTGCCCTACACCAATAGACTTCGCATCAATTTTCACCAACTCTGCCAAAGGGTCCATCAATCGCCGACCAATCGACACTGCACCACGTACTGTCACGTCTTTATCGGGAAATTCCTCACGCGCTACTGCCGATGCAGAATACACCGAAGCCCCATTTTCACTCACCATAAATACCTGAATATCGCCATCAAATCGCGCCTCATTTACTAATTGCTCTGTCTCGCGTCCGGCAGTACCGTTCCCGACTGCAATGGCTTCGATTTCGTAGGCATCTACAAGTTCCATGAGTGTACTCATACTTTTGAGATATTCGCGCTGAGGCGGGTGTGGAAATATCGCGGTGTGGTGCAATAAATTCCCTTGCTCGTCCAAGCAAACCACTTTACAACCTGTGCGATAACCGGGGTCTATCGCCATCACACGCTTCTGTCCAAGCGGCGAAGCAAGGAGTAATTGACGCAGGTTTTCGGCAAATACGCGAATGGCTTCAATGTCTGCTTTTTCTTTGGATAAATTGCGAAATTCGGTTTCGATACTGGGTTGAATGAGGCGTTTGTAGGCATCCTTAACGGCGATTTCGACTTGCTCTGCGGCAGCCGAATTGTTTTCCACAAACATTCGCGTGAGTCCTGCAAAAGCGCGTTCCTCTTCCGGCGCGATTCCGACCCGAAGAATCCCTTCATCCTCTGCCCGACGAATAGCTAAGAGCCTGTGTGACGGGCATTTATGTAGTGATTCTTCAAATTCAAAATAATCGCGGTATTTTGCGCCTTCTTCCTCTTTTCCGCGTACAAGTTTCGTTTTTACTGTAGCATCTTTTTCGAATAAGCGGCGGGTTCGATTACGTACTTCGGCATCTTCGCTGACGCGCTCGGCGATGATGTCGCGTGCGCCTTGTAGGGCATCTTCTACGGTCTCGACTTCATCGGTAAGAAAGGCTTCGGCGCGGAGTTCGATGTCGCGCTCGCGTTGGTCGAAGATGATGTCGGCAAGAGGTTCGAGTCCGCGTTCGCGGGCTTTGGTGGCGCGGGTTTTTCGTTTGGGTTTGTATGGTAAATATAAGTCTTCGAGTTCGGTGAGGGTGTCCGCTTGTTCGATTTGTCGGCGAAGTTCGGGAGTGAGTTTGCCTTGCTCTTCTATGGTTGTGAGGATGGTTTCGCGGCGTTTATCCATTTCCTGCAATTTGTGGAGCAAGTCGCGGATGTCGGTAATTTGTACTTCATCCATGCTGCCCGTCAATTCCTTTCGATAACGGGCAATGAACGGTACGGTTGCCCCCTCATTGAGCAAGGTAATGGTATTCGCTACATTTTTCGGGCGGAGGTTGAGGCGTTTCGCTATTCTGTTATGCATTAAAACGATTTTTGATTTTTGATTTGGTGATTTTTGATTGTCAATGTAAAGCGATTTTGCAAATCGCTCTGTATGTATGAAGGAGCGATTTACAAAATCGCTTTACGTTTATTCGGCGTGAAATTAAGGATTTTTTTTGAGTAAAATAAAATTGAAATCCCAATGGGTTCAATTCATTTTTGGAGTGGAAAATTTATGTAATCATTTTCCATAAAAAATTTTATTCACTTAATTATCAATAAATTAAATTTTAAATAAATATTACTTTGAATAAATATCATGCGGAAAATTGGTTTAAATGTCCTTGTAAAAATACGATAGTATAACTTAATTTACATTCTGCCTTACATTCCTCTATTC
>JAHDEO010000092.1 GCA_020628725.1 Saprospiraceae bacterium | reverse complement strand
TGTTGAGGCGTAAAAGCAAGTAATTATTAAAATGAGTATATTTTTCATGTGTAAATTGTGTTGTTGTATCGTAGTATCGTTGTGTTGTGGTATTTTTTTAGTAAAAACTATCCGTCTACCGTCAGCAAAGCGTCCGTCGGTCGTCAAGCCAAAGGCGTCCGTGTTAGATCCCCAGTATTTCCCTATTCAATGCCTCATCATTATCACCGCCTGCAAAATCATCAAAAGCTTTTTCTGCAGCTTCAATGATGCAACTTTGGATAAACGGTGCGCCTTCGCGTGCGCCTTGCTCGGCGGATTTGATACAACATTCCCATTCCATCACAGCCCAGCCGTCGTAGCCGTACTGCGTCAATTTAGAAAAAATGCCTTTAAAATCCGTCTGCCCATCTCCAAGTGAACGAAATCTGCCCGGACGCTCTGCCCAATTCTGATAACCGCCGTACACGCCGCTTTTTCCGGTTGGATTAAATTCTGCATCTTTTACATGAAACATTTTAATATAATCATGGTAAAAATCAATGAATTGCAAATAATCCAATTGTTGTAAAACGAAATGGCTGGGGTCGTACAAGATATTGACGCTTTTATGATTGCCTGTAGCTTCAAGGAATCGCTCAAATGTAATACCGTCATGCAAGTCTTCTCCCGGATGAATTTCATAACACAAATCCACACCATTATCCTTTGCAAAATTTAAAATCGGCAACCAGCGATTCGCTAATTCTTTAAATCCCATCTCAATCAATCCCGACGGACGCTGGGGCCAAGGATACATCGTATGCCACATCAATGCCCCCGAAAATGTAACGTGTACATTGATGCCCAAATGATTGGTCGCTTTGATGGCTTTTCTAACTTGTTCTTTCGCCCACTCTGTACGTCCCGCATAATTGCCTTTCAAATTATCAGGCGCAAAAGCATCAAACATGGCATCATAAGCCGGATTCACAGCCACCAATTGACCTTGTAAATGCGTACTCAATTCAGTGATTTCCAAACCGTAAGAATTGACTTTACCTTTGAGTTCGTCACAGTAGGTTTTGCTTTCGGCGGCTTTATCTAAGTCGATGAGGCGGCTTTCCCAAGTTGGTATTTGGATGCCTTTATAGCCTAAATCACTTGCCCATTTACACATGCCATCCAGCGTATTAAATGGCGCATTATCGCCTACAAATTGGGCTAAAAATATGGCGGGTCCTTTGATTGTTTTCATTTTATTCAGTTCATAGTTCATAGTTGGAAGTTCATAGTACATAGCAGCTTCATTTCTATCTTAACTATGAACTATCAACTATGAACTAATTTAAAATTCTGTCCATTTATTATTGCTTTCAGCGGATTCAATTACCTTATCAATAAAACGCATACCACGCACGCCGTCTTCTATTGTCGGGTAATCGCTCATTAATGCGTTGGGCTGATTTCCTTTTTCAATTTCTAATAAACTGAGTGCAAAGTTTTTATAAATATTAGCAAATGCTTCTATAAAACCTTCGGGATGTCCTGCGGGAAGGCGGGTCGCAAATTGAGCGGCTTCCGAGAGTTCGCCTACGCCTGTTCGTTTGAATTCTGCGCCTCTGTCGAGATATTTGACAATGAGAGTGTTAGGTTCCATTTGTCGCCATTCCAATCCTGCCTTTTCTCCATAAATTTTGATGCGAAGGGCATTTTCTTCTCCTGCGGCAATTTGGGTGGCGAGTAAGGTTGCCTTTACCCCATTTTCCAATTCCAATAACACCGCGCCGTCATCATCCAATTGCCTGCCTTCCACGAAAGTATTCAAGTCAGCACACAATTTAGTAATTTTCAAGCCCGACATATATTCCAATAAATTCTCTGCGTGCGTACCGATGTCGCCCATGCCGCCTGCCTTGCCGCTACGCTTGGGGTCGGTGCGCCAATCGGCTTGTTTTTGACCGCTACTTTCGAGGCGCGTAGAGAGCCAACCTTGCGGATATTCGACTATGGCACGACGCAACTTGCCCAACTCACCGGCGGCTATCATGGCTTTGGCTTCTTTGACCATCGGGTAGCCTGTGTAGTTGTGCGTAAGTGCGAATAGCAAACCTGTTTTATTCACAAGTTGCTGTAATTCAAGAGCTTGTTCAGTGGAAAAGGTAACGGGTTTATCGCATACGACATGGAAACCGTGTTCCAAAGCCATTTTTGCAGGTGCAAAATGCAGGTGATTCGGCGTGACAATTGCTACGAAATCCATGCGTTCACCTTCGGGCAAAGCGGCTTCCGCCTTTATCATTCCCTCGTATGTGCCATACACGCGGTCGGGCGAGAGGTAGAGGGCTTCGCCGGATGCCTTCGACTTTTCAGGCTTGGAACTGAATGCCCCGCACACCAATTCAATATGACCATCCAAGCGGGCAGCCATGCGGTGTACTTCGCCGATAAATGCGCCTTGTCCGCCGCCGACCATTCCCATTTTTATTTTTGACATAGAAATATAGTTGATAGTCGATAGTCCGTAGTCCATAGGCAGACGCGAGTTTACGTTTGTTTATGGACTATCAACCATAGACTATGGACTTTCTAATTTAAATTTACTCTTTTATAAGCGTTTTCCTGCGCTGCATATAAAAATACAATATTCCAAAAGCAATAATCAATATAGCCGGAAAAACGGCAAGATTATCTAAGGTAGCTTGTCCGGCGATGACTTCTGCTTCAGCTTCGCCGATGCCTGATGATAGAGCTTTACTTTTTGCCGAATCCAACCAACCGCCAATAACGGGTTGCCAAATTCCGGTAGCAAACATGCCTGCTGCGCCCATTAGACCAAGTCCGAGTGCACCTGTTTCGGGCAAATACTCACTCACAAAACCAAGCATCGTGGGCCAAAAATACATGACGCCAATAGCAAAAAGAATTGCTGCCGGATAAATCATCGCGCCTGTAGCTTGACTCATCCAAACAAGGGCTATCGCAGAAATAATCGCGCTGCCCCACAAGACACCTGTGGGATTGAGGCTATGAATAACGGGACCTGCAAAGTATCTGCCGACTGCCATCAGACCTGTAATCATGGCGAGAATCAGCATGGGATGTGCCCCCGCATTGCCAAGTATTCTTTCAATCCACTGCTGTGTACCGAGTTCGGTGGTAGCGGTGAGGGTCATACAAATTGCCATAAAAATAAATAGAGGCGTGAGGACAGAAGTGATATTTTTACTGGTATCTGATTCGAGTTCGGTGGTTTCGGGGAATTCTTGTCCGAATAAAAGGAAGGCGTAAATCAAAGTAGGGATAAGCATAACGGCAATTTGCAATTGCCAACTCATGCCTTGTCCGGTCATAAATTGGGACACCAACGCACCGATAACTATACCTCCGGGAAACCAAACATGAAATTTATTGAGCCAGGTTGATTTATCGTCTTTATACATCTCAGCTATCATCGGGTTTGCGCCTGCTTCGACACTACCATTTGCCAAACCAATAAAGAAGGTCGAAATCAATAAAGCCCAAAAACCACCTGCGAAAATAGTGAGTAATAAACCCAAGAGATGAAACACGAAAGCAGCCATCATAATCCGCTTAGGTCCGACAGAATTATAGAGTAAACCGCCGAGGATGGTAGCAACGGGAAAGCCCCAAAATGCCATAGAGTTGATAAAACCGAGTTGTTTATTATCGAGTCCGAAGTCTGTGCCAAGTTGACCAAGAATACCGGCGCGAATAGCAAAGGTCATAGCTGTAACGATAAGCGCAATACAGCTTGCATAGAAGAGTCTGCTTCTGTTCATAGTGTTGATTAGTTTTTGATGATGAAGCAGACGCAGTTTTTTTAACCACGAAGGACACAAAGGACACGAAAACTAAATTAACCCCGTTCTCCAACGGGGCAGGCGTGGAAGGACACAAGGTTTTTTAAGAAATTTCTTTTATAAACTTCGTGTTCTTTTTCGTCCTACATGCTTTCGTGTTCTTAGTGTCCTTCGTGGTAAAATATTCTTCTGCATTTGCTTTATATTACGAAATTACTAATTCTCTTTCAGAAACAGGTATCATTTCGGTATTTTCTTTGACTAATTTTGCGACGGCTTTTATCCAATCGGGATGGTCGTTGAGTCCTTCGACGAGTTGGATGTGTTCGCCGCCCATCTCTTCAAATTCCTCTTGATACTCTACGCTCACTTCAATGGTTGTCTCCAAACAATCTGCGACAAATGCCGGACAGAAGACCAACAAACGCTTCACGCCTTTCTCTGCCCAATGCTCAATCATATCACTCGTATACGGCTGCAACCACGGCGCACGTCCCAAGCGAGATTGAAAACAAATGGAGTATTGTTCTTTGGTCAGACCTAATTTTTCGGCGATGTGGTAGGTGGTGTCATAACATTGTGCCGAGTAGCAATATTGATTTTTGAGGGTGAGTGTTTTGCAACAATCTTTGGATGAGCCGCAGTGATTTCCGGGGTCAGTTTTGACCATTTGACGGACAGGCAAGCCGTGATAACTGAATAATATATGGTCGTAACTTTCTATGTCGTATTGTTTGGCCCGTTGAACAAATACATCAATCATCGGCTCATAATTGTGAAATGAACTGATGAAATTGACCTTTGGAATGGCGAGTTTTTTTGACAAAAGGCGATTGACTTCTTCATATACCGAACCATTACATGCAGATGTATATTGCGGAAATAAAGGCAAAATGGTCAGACTCTTAGGGCTGTGCGCCAATACTTTTTCCAAAGCTGCCTCAATAGAAGGGTTTTGATAACGCATCGCCAATTCTACGACATAATCATCGCCCAATTGCGCCTGTACACCATCCCGCAAACGTTCGCCATAGACTTTCAAAGGAGAACCTTCATCCATCCACAATTCTTTGTACAAATCGCCTGTAGGTTTGGAACGAAAAGGCGCAATGATGCCTCTCACAAGTAAATTGCGTCCTATTGGATTGATGTCCAATACCCGCTTATCGAGTAAAAATTGCTTGAGATAACGGTAAACATCGTATCGTTTTGGGGAGTCGGGCGTTCCGAGATTGACAAGTAAGACGGCTTTTTTTGCTTCGTTGACCATGTATGAATGAGTAAATGAATAGATGATTGAATGAGTAAATGAATAGATGATTGAATGAGTAAATGTCAATGCGACAATGCTGAAATGCGTCAATGCAATGATGAATATCCGATTATCACATTTACTAATTTAATTCAAGTTGCGGACAACTTGAAAAATTCCAAAAAACAAATTCCAAATTCCAATTCAAATGTGTTTTTCATGATATTTCATTGGAATTTGGTGCTTAGAATTTGGAACTTGCTCAAGTTCGCGATTATCCGCAACTTGAGTTAATTTATTCACCAGCAAAAATAACAAGCAAATTTGAATTGAGTTTAAAAATACCTGCATTATTAATCGTTTATCATTTATCATTAATCATTAAACAGTGTTACTTTTAAGGTTAAAATGCGTCTTTTGAAACGGATATTTAGAGGGATTACACTAACTTTGCTTTTTATTCTAAATAAAAGTTTGTGTTTTATCAATGGTTTGAATCGTAATGAGTTGACAAAACGAATCGCGAATCAACGAGTCACGAATCAACTATATTTCAGTGTTAGCAAAATTACTATCAGAGAATAATCGCTTGGAGCGAATATGGCTACTTGCCAAAATTGACTTCAAGAAACGATATTATGACCAAGGGCTGGGTATTCTCTGGGCTTTGCTCAATCCACTATTCAAACTCACGGTTTATTATTTCGTTTTTACAGAAATTATGAGCAATCGTACCCCAAATTTTGCGCTCTATCTGTTTTCGGGAATTATCACTTGGGCATTTTTTGCACAAGGCACAAAAAAGGGGATTAATTTATTGAAAAATAAAAAATACCTGCTCGAAAGCATTCAGTTTGAACAACTCGACCTTTTTGTATCTGCCACGTTGAGCGTATTTTTCGCTTTCCTGTTCAATTTAGCAGCTTATCTGGTGATTCACCTGATAAATGGAATACCAATTTACGCGACTATATTATTTTTACCGATATTGATACTGAATATATTTATATTGGTCTTGGGTGTTGCTATTTTATTAGCAACTATTAATATTTATTTGAGAGACATTGAACATCTGTGGGATATAGTTATCTTGGCGGGCTTTTGGTTGACACCTATCATTTACTCGAAAGAAGCACTACTTGAAAAATTTTACTTTTTAGCCTATATCAACCCAATGGCAGGTATTGTGATTAATCTGCGCGAAACAGTATTATACGGACGACAGCCATTATATAATTTATTCTTTTATGATATAGTGTATGCAATTGTCATATTAATTATAGCAATTTTTATTTATAGAACATATGCTTACAAAGCCGCAGAGAAATTATAACGGATAATAAGAAATGAAACAAACACCCGTTGATTTTTTTGTTGAGGAAGGTAAAAGATTTCTTGGAGAAGGAAGTCTTATACAATCGCTCAATACCTTTGAAAAGGGATTGGAAACGCATCAGGACAATACAAGGCTTTTGTTTTGGGTGGGAGAAGTCGCGTTTCAAATGGAGGACTACGAACGGGCAAAGACAGCATTTAAAGAATTGCTGCGATATAAGCCCGAACACGCCCGTGCGCTTAAAATGCTATGTGCAATATATGAGCGACAAGAGCAATGGGAGGATGCATCGCAGGGTTACGAGCGACTATTGATATTGAGACCTGACGAAGAAACATGGATTAAAAACCGAATGGCAATTTGCAAATTGGGCGGAGCACCCGACTTGTCGAGAGAACGGTACAAAAGTTTCATATTTACCCATATTCAAAAAACAGGCGGCGCAAGTTTGCGTACATACATAGCGAAGGCTGCTATACAGAGTGGATTTGCGCCAAAACAATTATACATACCCGGCAAACACGGCATCAGAGCAATTGATAATTTGATTATGTTGTATGAGCATGAGTTGGAGAAAGTAAGAGAACGACAGCCGCTCATCTTAGCAGACCATTCGCACTTCAATCCGGTTAAGGTGTTTAAGATGCCTTCGCTCGTGGACCCCTTTTATTATGTGATGATTCGAGAACCAATTGCACGGGTGAAATCGCATTATTATTTTCAATACTTCAAAAGAGAAGATTCAGGCTTTTATCAAACCCATCTAAATGACCTTAATGATGAGGATTTGGATGAAGTGCTCAAACTGCTGTCCAATTATCACATCGTTTACATGACGGGTTATGATTTTTGGAATAAAGGTTATGAAGCCGATGAAACTGTCCTTGAAAAAGCTTGCGAAAATCTAAGTGAAAAATACGACTGCTTCGGCGTATTTGAACAGATGAATACCTCGATAGATATTTTGAAAGAACAGGCACCGAAGTGGTTGAAATTAGAGGGAACATTACCACAAAAAAACAAAAGTATCAGTGCGAAAGATAAAGCGATATTGAGTGACAGAGTATTGAAACGTATCAAGGAGTTGAATGAATTAGACATCAAATTCTACGAATTTGCCACTCAATTATTTCAGTCGCGTTATTTGGATAAAAATAAACAAATGGGGAAAAAGGGCTTCCCGGAAGGCACGGCTTTGCCTGCCGGACGATTTTACTTCAATCCGCAATACAAAACCGATAAATTTGAATCAGGCTTGATGCACGAATACATCAATGTCTTGCAAGGTCTTCGTTATCAGCCGATTAAATTATTGGAAATCGGGGTTGCCGAAGGCGGTTCTGTCAACTATTTTTCCGATTACTTTCAACACCCTGACGCCGAAATCATCGGCATGGATTATCAAAAACCTCTACACAATCCCGGCTTTAGAGAAAATATCAACTTCATAGTAGGAGACCAAAACGACCCTGTGCGTCTCAATGAAATCGGTACAAAACACGGACCTTTCGACATCATCATCGACGATGGCGCACATACGCTCAAAGAAACACGACACACTTATGATTGTCTGTTTCAATACGTCAAACCCGGCGGGTATTTTATCGTAGAAGATTGGGCGGCAGAGTTTTTGGATGCTGATAAATACGGTGGAATGATAGACCTTATGCTCGAATTGTACCGCGAAAACGTAGGCATCCGTTCCAATGAAATCACCCTCAAACTCGGACACGGATTTTCGTATTTATTAATTAGAAAAAAATAACAAATACAAGTTCAAGCGCAAGTTCAAGTACAAATTTTAAACTTAAACTTAAACTTAAACTTCATCTTAAACTTCATCTTAAACTTAAACTTTCAAAGCATGGATACCAATCAACCAAAACCAACCACCGAAGTGTTACCTTCCAAAAAGGAAGGGCAGGTATCTCATGCGCGGAATTTGAGCGATAGAGAAGTGGTGATTAGTTTGAAAAACGTCAATAAAACATTTTATATCAGAGAAAAGGGCGCGGATTCGATACGTGAAAAGGTGATGGGGATGTTCTCGGGCAATTCCAAGAAACAAGTGAAGGCGATACAAGATGTAAATTTGGAAATTCGTAAAGGCGAATTTCTTGGCATCATCGGTAGAAATGGTAGCGGCAAATCAACTTTACTCAAAATCATCATGGGTGCGATACGTCCCGATAAAGGTGGTGAAGTCACCACACACGGACGCATGATGCGCCTCTCGCTTGGCATGGGCTTTGACCCAAAAATGTCTGCCCGCGAAAATATCTATATCAACGCTTCCATCTTAGGATTGACCTCGAAGGAAGTAGATGAGAAATTTGATGAAATCGTGGAATTTGCCGGACTCAAACGCTTTGTCAATACGCCTGTAAAGTACTATTCGAGGGGAATGAAAAGTCGTCTTGGCTTTGCGATTGCCGTACATGCCGAAGCGGATATTTTCCTCATGGATGAGTTTTTCGGTGGGGTAGGGGACGCCAATTTTAAAAAGAAATCACAAGAGATATTTGCCAAATCCTTTGTCGAAGGACGTACGATTATACACGTCAGCCATCAAATGCCAACTATCCGCGAACATTGCGACAGAGTGATTTTGATGGAAAAAGGTGCAGTATATAAGGTAGGGACACCAAAAGAGGTTGTTCCCGTTTATTGGGAATTGATGAAGCAACAACGAAATGAGAAAAAGGAAGCTGGGAATTAGTGATTGGTGATTAGTGATTGGTATTTTTTTATAGCATAATTGTATAATTCTATATCCAGTTGATTAAGTTCAATAAGTTTTTGTAGCAATTCGTCAGAGATAGATGCACGTTGTTTCGGACTCTTGTTTTTCTTTAAAACTCGCCCTAAATTCCAATTGAATTTTTGTTGAAGGGCAGCGAGCGATGCTTCAAAATGTTCGGTAAAACCAACAAAAGCACAAGCATCCAAATTCTCTTTCGCGCGAATGAGGGCTTGTGCGCCGAATTCTGTTTCGGCAGTAAATAATTTATTGGGTCTGAAATGCCAATCGCCCATGTAGCGCACTTGCACATTATTAATTTGCCAATTGGCACTCTCAATCATCACTTGTGCAGAAGTATTTTTGAATTGTGGATTATGACGTTGGAGATGATACAGATTAGAAATAGCACGCTCCACAGGGTCGCGTAGAAAAACGATACAATCGGGTGGTTCGGGCAGTTTTCTACCCAAAAAAAACGGATAATGCCCCATCAAAAATTGAACAGGACGCGCCCCTTCCAATGTCTCAACGACCGCTTTGCGATGCGGATAACGCCCCTCATTCGCATTGATGTCATTTAGATTTGGATAAATAACATCCTGCGGAAATTGTTTATACAACATATTCCGAAACGAAGACCCCGCAGTTTTTGGAATGTGTATGAAGAAATAATATTTTTCAAACAATGGCTAATGCTTAATGGTCAATGATTAATTGCTTCGAGGCAAAAGTACCGAATTAATTGTACACAAACATTATTTAAACTTAGTGATTTTATTCATAATTAATTGATAAACAAATTTGGCGACAAAATATTGATTTACAATTTTTTGTAAAACGAATCACGAGTTAACGAATCACGAATCACGACATTGAACTTAAATCTATCTTCTTTATTTTCATCAAAAAACACAAACATAGCACATGCTAAATTTGTGATATTTTTCTATGAAAGAAGCGGTTCGAGTTGGTTGACGGATATGCTCAATAATCACCCTGAAATATCTTGTTTCCCGGAAGTTTTCTCCCTCAATTGGAACAATGAAAACAAAGAAAAAAGAGGACAACCCAAATACACTACCGATGCCCAAATCAAAGAACAACTCCACAAAATCTACGAAAAACCTAAGACAAAAGCGCGTGGCTTCAAATTCAAATATCCGGTACAATACAATCATTATCCGTATGTAGTAGATTTTTTGAATGAAAATAAAGATGACCTGCGAATCATTTTTTTGTATAGAAAAAACAAACTCAAAGGTGCGATTAGTAGTCAAAATAACGTCCGTTTGCGGTCATTGAACCAAAAAAGCAACCTGATAGGCAAAGACAAAGGCTTGCCTCCACTCGAATTAAATATCCGAAAAGCCATCGAATACACCCAACGCAGAGAACGCTCGGATTTCAACTTTTTTAAATGGGCAAAACAATTCACACATCTGCATGTGATGGCATATGAAGATTTGCTGGAAAATACCGCTTCAAACATCAGCGACGTATGCGATTTTTTGAAGGTATCATCAGCATACCGCCCGACCTCAAAAGTCCGAAAATCTACCCCCGACTCCATTCAACAAGCCATTACAAATTACGATGAACTGTGCGAACAATTGCGCTGTCATCCATTAGAAAAATATTTAGATTGAGTAAAAGTCAGAAGTCAGAACACTTCGTTGTCAGAAGTCAGATTAAAGCTTATTTATCTGACCTCTGACAGTGCAAACGGTCTGACTTCTGACCTCTCAAAAAATGAATCAAAAATCCAAAATATCATTCTGGCGGGATTTTGCAAAAACTGTTTTTCGCTACCCGTCTACATTTTTCAAGTACATCAGCTTGGAGAACTACCGTCGTTTGGTACATGCTATTCGTACCGAACCGCCGGGCTTGATACTACAAAACTTCAAAAATCTACTCACCCGAACAAAGCATCTGAATACCGACGATATTCAGCAACACATTGATAGTTTTATACGTAAAATACCTATAAGTGCCAACAAAAAGACTGTGTTGTTTGTGACACATGAGGTCACATATACAGGCGCACCGCTGATTATTCTTCAATTGGCAAAAGATATGGCGGCGTATCACAGCGTCAATCCTGTCTTACTGACATGCAAAGATGGCGGTATGGCAGCGGATTTTGAGCGATTCGCGCCTACATATAGCATCGTACATGGCAATGACCATCACATGATGCACCAAGAATTGGATTACCTCATGGAACAACTCCATCAAAAAACAGATATGACTCTCGCCTATGTCAATTCTGTAGAATCGCGACAGGTTTTACCTTTTTTGCACAAAAATGGTATCAAACACGTCGTTACATTGATACATGAATTAGGGAGTTATTATCCCAAAAATGCGTGGAAAATTATTGACAATCATTCGGATAAAATCATTTTTCCTGCTAACTTTGTGCGCGAATCGGCACTCGCTAACACCCCTTTCCCCTTATCTAAAATAGTCGTCAGAGGACAGGGCTTGCTAAAGCCTGAAATCCTTGATGCTGACCAAGAATCGTGCAGACGAAAAATACGTAAAGAACTCGGTGTCCCTTCCGATAGTCTGATAATTCTGGGTTGTGGTGCTACCATCGCCCGAAAAGGAATTGACGTATTTGTAACAACGGCTATTAGTACACTAAATCGCCTCAAAGATTCTCCTGTATATTTCATATGGCTCGGTGATGGAGATTTCAATCTATATAAGATGTGGACGCAGCGCGATATTGAACAATCAGGCTGGGAAAAACAGATTCGCTTTATTGGTTTGCGAAAAAATACAATACCCTATTTTGTAGGAAGCGATGTGTTTTTTATGACTTCCAAAGGCGACCCTTTCCCTTGCGTAGTTCACGAAGCATTAGCTGCCGGATTGCCGGTGGTAGGCTTTGACAATGCAGGTGGATTTGCCGAATTGACAAGCAAAGAAGAACTTGCGCCATATGGTGATGTGGTGGAAGCAACAAATATTTTATATAAATTGTGTACCAATACAGCGTATCGTCGTCTAAAGTCAGAAGATTCGCGAAAGAAAATAAAATCTTGGGATTTTAAGGACTATTCGAACTTTGTATTCAAACTTGGAGACGAGTTGTTGAGCTGACAAATTGTTGATTACTGATAGGTCAATAACATCACAACACGACGACACCACAACACGACAACACATTAAAAAAAATGAGAAAATTTATCAATTGGTTATTACGTCCGATACTTCATCGGTTGGGGATTTCTAATTGGATGTTTGTACAGATAGAAAAAATGAAATTAAGATTGGGTGCATCTGCTGCGGCAAGACAAATCAGAGAAGTGAGAAAAGGTACCAATGCTTTTAAGGGGATACCTTTGGTGTGTATAATGGATACGGAATTGGAGTTCGTGGATTTTTTCATAGATTATTATGAAAAATTAGGTATTCAAGATTTCCATTTTTTCTATCCGAAAGAAACGGATGTAACTGAGATTGAGGCGCACGAAAATTGTAATTTATACACTATCGAACCCACCGATAATAAAGAAATTATTTATAATTATTTCCTAAAAAAATGCAAAGAAAATCAGTGGGTGGCGATTGTAGAGCCGAATGAATACATTATTTATCCAAATTATAAAACAAGAAATATCGTAGAATTAGCGCATTTCTTAGATAATTTGGAAGAGAGAAGCTTTTTTACGGCAACCATCGAAATGTACCGGGACGATAAAGACTCGGTCAATCACCGACTTATAAAAGATCCGCTTTCGGTATATAAATATTTTGACCGTTTTAATTTGTCTCAGAAGAAAAACGGCGCAGAAATATTTGACATCAAAGGCGGACCGGAAATGCGTATTCACAAACGCCTCTATCCCGCTGAAGCACCCGACCTCAATCGCCTGACTTTAATCAAGAAAAACAAACACGTTAGGTTTATTACGAATAATAAAGCAACTAACGAAACCATACTCAACAGTCCTCTGCAACGCGAAACGCGCGTGATTACGGGCTGTGTACTCAGGTTGGTTTTAGACGAAGAAAAATACGGCAACGCCAAACACCTACAGTTGAAATACAAAGATGACTATTGGTCGAAAACGTTTGTCGATGACAAGCAATTAGAAAACGAAAAATTTATGCAACGTGGTGAATGGTTCTAACAACATCAAGGTATCTTTTTTATTGCTCTGCCACGGTTCGGTAGAGGACATCAAGGGATTGCTCAACTTGGATTTTTTCAATAATAAAAATATCCATGTTTACGTCCACTATGATTTAAAATCATCCAAAGAAAACGTTGAAAAATTAAGGGCATATCTGGCAGAAAATGACCGCTATCATTTTGTAGAGAAGCGAGTCGTCTGCAAATGGGGTATGTATTCACTCGTGCGTGCTACACTCAACATGATGGAGGAAGCCGTAGCGAATGAGGATTTTAAGCCGGACTACATCTATTTGATGAGTGCCGCTTGTCATCCTATCAAGCCGTTCAGGAATCTGCAACGCTTATTGAGCAACCACTATGGCAAAGAATTTATCCAAGCCTACGATGTGCGTTACGAAAGATGGGTCGCACAAGGCTGGGACAAAGAACGTTATCAATACTACTTCCCGTTCTGTTGGTACGGGCAGCGCAATTTGTTTGAGATTTCTTGTCGTATACAGGAAAAACTCAAGCTGAACAACCGGAAAATTCCCATTAAGATGGACATGTATTTCGGGTCGCAGTGGTTTTGTTTGACGCGTGATACTTGTGTGAAGATATTGGAGACAATGGAGAACAAGAAGCTCGAACGCTTCTTCAAACTCTCTTGGATTCCCGATGAATTTGCCATCCAATCATTGACGGTACTATTGGCAGGTTACGAAAATGTAGCCAACAAAAACCTGACTTTCTACCAATTCAATAGTTATGGCAGACCTTTGATAATGTACGATGATCACATTGAATATGTGGAAAATCTGGATTACATTTTTGCCCGTAAAATATCACCTCAGGCAGGTAAATTGAGAACTTGGTTGGCAGAATATACTGCCAGTGACAATTACAGCGTGCCGGATATGGAATATGAAGATATTGCAGTGGTGCCAAAGGATCTTGAAATTCATCAGAAGCTTTATACACATTTCACCAAACAATCCAAACTGGGCGTAGTACTTGATAAGTGGAATGACGGACTCGAAAAAAATCAAAAAAACTACTTTATTTTGACCGGTCCCTGCAAATATATTATCAGAGAAATGGTCAAAATTGCCCGAAAAACTACTAACTTTACGCTTTATAATTATATCTTTGCTAAGAATGAACTGATACCAACCGAAGAAGATGAAACTTACGGTGGTATTTCGAAATTAGACATAAAACGTAGAAATTACGATCCAATAGGCTTTCTGTACCAAATTATTCATTCAGATGAAGAAAATCCGGTACTTTTTTGTCTCGATCCCGACGACGATTCGGAGCATATCCGTGAAGTAGCACGATGGAGTCAAGAAGCGCAAGTGTTGATAGTAGAGCCACATTGGGGTAATGAGATAGAGCGATTTGTATCTTATGTCAGTGATAAGGAAGCCAAATCCTTGTTGAAATACAATAAGGAAGAAGCATGGATAAGCTTGCGAGAAATTATAAAGAAGAAAAATCGTTACTATTGGCCCAAAAAAATACACGAAGGCAGAAAGTGTAAAGTATCATGGTTGGAAGACAATGATTCTGAATATGCACATATATTGAAGGACATCAAAAGTAAGTTGCCCAAAGAAGCATATTTGACACCGAATCACCTAAAATTGATAGATAAAATAAAAGGCGTAAAGATGGTACAGGAGAAAACACCGGCTACAACACCACACTAATTATCTCCTGATAAATACCTGAATTAAAACACCCGAACATTTATGAAAGAGAATCTGACGGATATTATCTGTATTGGCGCACAAAAGTCAAGTACGAGTTGGTTGCATCATGTAATTAATGCCCATCCTAAAGTACAGGCGTTTGAAAATAATAAATATACCTCAACAAATAAGGAGGCGCATTTTTGGGACTGGAATTATCACAGAGGTATTGATTGGTACAAAGATTTGATGAAGGTAGATGAAGGTAAATTGAGTATTGATTTTACACCCGAATACGCACTTGTAGATGAAGCAAGAGTCAGGGAATGTAAAGAATACAGTCCTAGTGCCAAAATCATTTATGTGTTGAGAGAGCCTGTATGTCGTGCTATCTCTGCTTTGCGAATGTTCATATTGAGGGATGATAAAGATGAAAACTTTACACTTGAATATGGAGATTACTTTTTAGAAGCGGTCAGGAAAAGCCGTATTACAAGACATTCGGAATACTTCAAAAATTATTCAACATGGAAGCAGTATTATGATGATATATTGGTTATCAATTATGAAGATATCCGCAAAAATGGCTCGGAGGTCGTAGATAACCTTTATAAGTACCTCAATCTGGATTTCAAAGAAATGAACGGTGTGATGCGTGAAGAATTCAGCAGAAGAATGCAAAAGAAGGTATGGAAAAGCACCGAATTTGAAATTTCGAGAGATTGTAAAATGTTCTTAGAAGGTATGTTGTATCGCAATCGAAACTACTTTGAATCCGCCTTTGGATTTACTTTTGAAGAACACAAAGATTTATTTGCACAAAAAAAAAGAAGAAGATCACGAAGGAAAAAAGTATAATATAGCAACTCAATAACCTATCAAAAATATTTTGGCTTTGAAAAAACACCTATCTACTCAAGTCCTGCGGCGTTACTCCATCAAATATCGAAACTCATAAGTGAAAGGAAATATATCAAGTTTTCCGACTTGTTTATTTTCTTCACACACCCGGACATGTTTGTTTTTTAGTCAGAAAATCAAACATGCTTCAACTCAAACACCGCGCTATGCACTACGAGATTCAGGGCATAAAACTGCCACATGACAAAGATGTAATTAGTAAAAATATTAAAAATTCTATCCAAAACGGTTCATATGAACGTGAGGAGTCTGAGCAGTTAAAGAAAATCCTTCAGGATGGTGAACGTATTCTTGAAATCGGTGGTGGTATAGGCTATATATCTAGCCTTGCTGCTAAAAGTAAACAGGTGGAAAAAAAATATGTGTTGTCGAAGCCAATCCAAATCTTATCGGTTACATGCAGATTGTTCATCAATTGAACAATGTTGCTCAAAAAGCTGATATGGAAATTGTTAATGGTATTTTGACTAATGACATTGGCAGAAGTAAATATACGAAGTTTTATCTCAGAGAAAATTTTTGGGCATCTTCATTGTCACCTGAGCCAAAAAATTACGTCGATACGGAACGTGTGAGAATATACGGCTTCAATGAAATGATAGAAAGGGTAAAACCCACTCTCATTATATGCGACATTGAAGGTGGCGAACTTGATTTGTTTAAAAATGCTAACCTGACGGGTGTAGAAAAGGTACTTGTCGAACTGCACCAGTGGGTAGTAGGTAAAAGAAATATCAAAAAAATATTTGACTTTTTCTCGGCGCGAGATTTTCATTACGACTGTCGCCACTCGTATGGAAGAGTCATTTTATTCTCACATGTGGATAGAGATAAAATGAGGAAAAAGCGGTTGGCAACTGCGCAGCAAAAACAATTAAATGAACAACAGGTTTAACCAATATAGTAAGTTTTATCTGAACGGTATTAAATTTATTCTGATGAGAATATATTGCTATTACTGCTTGGATTCATAAATAACTTTGCCTAAGTTGTCAATTAAGTAGGTAAGTATAAATAATCGACATCATTAGGACAATATATTTTTTCGTTAGACGAAGCTCATTTTGAGGATTATAGCCGAGCTACATGACGAAAAATAGCTGAAGTATAACGGAAAAAGATATGTACTATGCTGTCGATTATTTGTGCTTACCTACTTATTTATGAATCCAAGCATTACTGAGTGTTATTTTGAAGGTTATAAAGAGAGAGTGTACTAAATCATATGCTTAAAAGTGTTAAACTTAATACCCTTATCCAAGAACTTTACAAGTTCGGACTTGTCGGTATATTAACTACAACATTTGGTATTGTATGTTATTATATTTTACTTGAAAAATTAATGCTACCACTATACCCTGTATACACGGCTGTATACACAATGGGCGTGTTAATTTCTTATTGGCTCAACTCCCACTATACCTTTCAAAAGAAACGGAGTTGGGAAGATGGTATCAAATACTACATCATGTACATCATTGGGTTTTTGGTAGGGATTGGGTTGCTTTTTCTTTTTGGGGAATTATTCGACTACACCGACTTTATACTCGTAATATTGGTTATTCCATTTCGGATTTTGGTCACATTCGTTTTGATTAAAACTATCGTATTTTCTACAAAATAGCAAGTTATGTTTATGGTAAAATTAATTTATAAATTCCTTATTGTATTTGTTTTGGGGAGCTCATTAATTATTAGTGCTTGCAAAGTAGATGGAGAAACGTCACAAAAAGTTTCCCCTACATCACAAAAAAATAATACAGTAAAAAAGCAAAATAAAAGAACACAAAGAACACCTTCTCCATATTGGGCAGCGGCTCGTAAAGATATTCCGCTCAATGAGGTTCAGGAAAATCACGTTCGTGCCATTCAAAATAAATACAAGAAAGAAATCAACCAACTCAAAAAGCAAAAGAAGTGGGATGCTGACGAACGCACTCGTATAGAACGTGAGCGAGCCAAAGAAATAAAGAATAAGTTAGGCAGTGAATTATATGATAAATATAATGCATTTAATAAGAATTGGGCAAATAAGAAAGTTGCACCCAAGCAACCCGGACCCTATTGGGGAGAGGTCAAAAAGTCAATTCCGCTTACCGATAAAGAAATAAGCAAAATAAAATCCATTCAAAATAAATACAAGAAAGAAATCAACCAACTCAAAAAGCAAAAGAAGTGGGATGCTGACGAACGCACTCGCATAGAACGTGCGCGAGCTAAAGAAATCGAAAAGCTACTGGGTGAAAAATATGATAAATACGAAAAATTCAATGCCGACTGGCTAAAAAAGAAGAAATAAAAAATACCGCGATAGCAAAATGCTATATAGCGAAATTCGTCTGCAATAAAACTATAAATGCCGTATAAAGAAATTACTAAAGAAATATCATTTATTTTTTATAGTGCCGTATTAGCCCTTATTACCTATGGGTATTATGCCTTCAATAGTATATTTACTGGTGATAACTGGATGGCAGTATTTGAGGGAGAGGTCAAAAATAATTTGTTATTGAAAATGGGCAGATGGCTTCAGGTGGTTATTTCTAATGTAGCTTACGA
>JAHDEO010000091.1:16486-18444 GCA_020628725.1 Saprospiraceae bacterium | reverse complement strand
CAACAAAAAAACCGCCATTTCTCGTAGGAAATGGCGGTCATATATTTTCGTTTTTGCGAAGCAAAAACACTCAAAATTCATTCAATCAAAAATCACTCATTCCCCGTACTTGCCTCCTTTCCCATCGCATCAATGTAGTAGCGCAGGTCGGTATAAGTCTCCGCATACTTTTCCATATCTTCTTTTGCAAGACGTTCACCATTCATATAAGGAATGATAATAGCTTCCTCAAAACCTTCGCGTACCAATTGCAGGCGTAGGCGTTCTGCTTGTGAAAATCGCTTTTTCAAGCCCGTAGTATAAAGCAGATAAGGTGATGAAGCATAATTTTCAATCATCGTATGGCGATGCTTGAGTAAAGCAGAATCTTCAAAACGTTGACGGGTACGTTTGACTTGTACTTTATACGACAAGCCTTGAATCACACCACGATACACATCCATATCACCTGATTTGAATGCCGGATTAATCGTCGGACTCGCTTCTTCTACACGAATCGGCGTCTCTTCTGTATTGAATACGCGAATCGCAACACGGCGATTGAGTGTCTTACCTTGTGGATTCACTGTACCATTAGCCATCTTATTGAGTGCTTGCGGGTAATTACTACCACAGCCTTTTACGACGATTTGATTAGGCGAAACACCTTTATCCATCAAATAGTCAGCTACCACCTGTCCACGCTTGAGCGTAAAATATAAGTTATTAGCAGCCAAGCCACTATCATCCGTATGTGCTGTCAATTCGACTTCCAATTGCGGATATTTCACCATGATTTTTGCCAACTCATTTAAGTCCAAAAGTGCCGAAGCCGCAAATTGTTGTTGATTACTTTTGTAGTAAACAGGACTGAATTGATAGGTGCGAATATCCTCCTTAGCCGTAATGCGTTTTGTCGGATCTTCTACGGGAGCTATTTCTTCCGATTCTTCCGGCTCCGCGAGCGCAGCCACTTCATAGAATGACTGTCCACCTGCTGCTATAGTTTGTTCGCTTTGCTGTTCATTGAAATACGCCACATAAATATCCTGACCGCCCATGCCGCCTTCTCTATTCGAGGAGAAATGTCCTTTCAAGCCCGTTTTATCCAAGCGAAAATACAGGTCATCACCGGGCGAATTGATGGGCATACCCACGTTTGTAGGCGCACCCCACTCTAAGTCTTCATCCGAAAATTCTGCCACAAAAATATCGTAACCACCAATACCATTCACATTATTCGAACTGAAATAAAGTGTATGCCCGTCTTTGGAAAGGAATGGCGTATCCTCGTCATATTTTGAATTAATTTCGGGACCGAGATTGACAGGAGGCGACCACATCCCCGTTTCATTGTCGCGCATGGAGTAGTAAAGGTCTTTCCCTCCAAAGCCACCTTTACGGGTACTGGAGAAAAATAGGACATTATTTTTATACAAATAACCGTTGCCTTCCCATTCAGGTGTGGTTACCGGGCGCGGAAGTTTGGCATAAGGCAGTGCTTCATCGTTCTCCGTAAATTCTCCTGCATAAAGATTGCCTTTATCCATCGTGTAGCTACGGTACAAAATCGCTACATCGCCACGCTCTGAGAATGAAGTCAAAATATCATTTTGTCGGCTGTTGTAACGAATGCCAAGCGGTGCGGGAATGCTCCACTCCCCTTTCGCCGTATGCGCTACAAATATATCGGTACGCGGCTTTCCGGCAAGTGTATCGTATTTACCTTGCGTATCCCGAAGTCCGCCTTTATTGGTGCGGCGTTTAGCCGTAAAATAAATCGAATTGGGTGTACGTGGGCTCACTATAGGCGCAAATTCATCTTCTTTTGTACAAATATCAGCAATTTGCTCTACAAAGGCGAGTTGCTCTTTATACTTCATTTTTGTGCCGAGTACGCAGCGTTTGATGTCGGCTTTGACCGCCGGACTCAATTGTGCGTCTTGATTTTTTTCCTTAATTAAGCCCAAATATTGCTT